>JAIERY010000386.1 GCA_019746425.1 Cytophagaceae bacterium | reverse complement strand
TATTATACCCTGAATCAAATTTAATATTTTTTTAACTGGTTTTTACCTATTTTGCTTAAGTAAACGACATTGATTCATCATTTAGAATTCAACATTCAACATTATAAAAAGTTAATCTCTTCTTCCTAAGAAAATAGCTACATAGTATAATAATTGTGCGAAAGCGCCAATAGCAACTACTACATAAGTCATTGCCGCCCACCATAAAGCATCTTTAGACATTTCATGTTCCTGGCTGGTTACAACGCCTTTGCTGTCAAGCCATGCTAAAGCTCTTTTGCTTGCATCGAATTCAACAGGCAGGGTAACTACTGCAAATAAAGTCAAGACAAGATTACATGCAATAAGAATGATAAGTACAGCCGGTATAGCATTTGCTCCTCCTAAAGCAATACCTCCAAACATCATTACCATCATAACAATATTAAGAATATTGGCGCTCACATTCTGAATAGGAACTAACTTTGACCTTAATGTAAGCATGCTATATGCTGTAGCATGTTGCACAGCATGGCCACATTCGTGGGCAGATACTGCTACTGCAGCAGCGTTGCGCCCATGATATACATCATAACTCAGGTTTACTGTTTTATCCATTGGGTTATAATGGTCCGTAAGTTTGCCTTCCACAGACAATACTTTTACATCGTGAATGCCATGGTCGGCAAGCATTCTTTCCGCAATCTCTTTTCCGCTTAAACCGGATCGGAGTCCTGTAAGCGAATATTGGTGAAATTTACTTTTTAACCTTGAGCTGACCATCCAGCTTACAAGCATGGTGACAACTGAAATGATTATTATTCCAAACATATTTTTATTAATTAAGCTTTTTGATTTTTGAAATTATGTCAGTAGTAGAATATCCTTTTACCAAAGAAATAGTCTTTACTGCTCCTCCGTTTTTTATTACAACATCTGCGCCAACTATATTATCGACTGTATAATCGTCGCCTTTTACCAAAATGTCAGGTTTTACAAATGAAATCAGGTCAAAAGGTGTGTCTTCGTCGAAAAATATGACAGCATCTACAAATTGCAGGGCCGCTATTACTCTTCCTCGTCCATGCTGATCTGTTACAGGTCTTGTTTCTCCTTTTAATCTTTTGACAGAATTATCTGTGTTCAATCCAACAATCAGTTTATCTCCCAATTGTTTTGCCTTCTCCAGGTAGTCTACATGGCCCAGGTGTAAGATATCAAAGCAGCCATTTGTAAAGACAATCTTTTTACCTTCTTTTTGCCATTGAGAAAGAACGGATAAAAAGCTTTCTTTAGTATAAATTTTATCACTGGTTAACATTGCTGAGAGATATTTTAGTTTTTCTTGAAATATTGAGAGCCAGAAAAAGGCATATCAATCCAAGGAAAAAGGCTAAAGCTGTTTGGGAAGTATGCACTAAAAAAGCGTAAGAAAGTCCTCCGCCGGCATCAATTTCATAAATATCCTTGAGCCCTTTTTGGACAAAAAAATGGAATGCTCCAATGCCAGCCTGCACCGGAGCTGACATACCTAACCCGCCCACAACCAAAATTATTATTCCTGCTGAAAGAGGCACTCCAGAAGTTGCGTCGAGAGAATAAAAAGCAAGATAAGTCATAAAAAAATAGCATATCCATATCAATGCAGTGTAAAGTACAAATTCATTTTTACGCTTTAATTTTTTAATGCTGATTATTGCATTGATTACTCCGCCCCCGAATTCTTTGATTTTTATAAATATCTTGCTGTTATTTATTTTAGTTCTTATAAAGTATAGATATACTCCGGCTGCAATCATTGCTAAGACCGTAAGAATCAAAATCCAATATTGATCAACAAGAAAATTCCAGGCTAATTGAAATTTTTTACCTACAGTATCATAAAGAAGATCATTGATTTTTTCAAATTCTATTATAAGAGATACTCCTATTAAGATGAGCAGACAGAGAAAATCAATTATTCTTTCAGATACTACGGTTCCAAAAGAAGTTTCTACAGGGATGTTATCTGTTTTTTTAAGAATACCACACCTGGCAACCTCACCCATTCTCGGAAGAAAAATATTTGCCAGGTAAGCAACCATAACAGCATAAAAAGTATTTTTTAAAGATGGGTGCTTTGTTACAGGTTCCATGAGCAGATTCCACCTGTGTGCTCTGAATATTTTTTCTATAATGGAAATAATGATTGTTACTCCGATCCAGAAATAATCAGCTACGAAAAAAGCCCTTTTTATTTCTTCTTTATCTGATGCAGATTGCTGATCGACCAGGTACCAAAGTAAAAATACACCTACAATCAGTGTGATCAGGTATTTAATAATGGTTTTAACCATTGAAGACATTTGAGATCAGATTAACTTATTATTAGTGTCCGGGAAAATCAGATAAGGCTTCCATTTTTTCGCTTCTTCAAAGTCCATGGTAGCATAGGAAATAATTATAATGATATCTCCTACCTGAGCTTTTCTTGCTGCAGGTCCGTTGAGGCATATGGTGCCGCTTTTTCTTGGTCCTTTGATCACATAGGTCTCAAACCGCTCACCATTGTTTACATTTACGATCTGAACTTTCTCATTTTCTATGAGCCAGGCAGCATCTATCAGGTCTTCGTCTATGGTAACACTTCCCACATAATGAAGCTCTGCCTGAGTAACCTTTACTCTGTGTATTTTAGATTTTAGAACCTGAATCTGCATTCCTGTTGAGATTTGGGCAACAAAGTTATGTTATTTAGTTGACAATTGACAGTTAACAATTGACAATATTGCCCATTGAATTTTTAATTATTACTATCAATTTTTATAAGAATATTATCAATCAATCTGACGCCATCGACATTTACTGCGGCACATATCGCGAGCTTTCCATGCTCCTTAACATCTTTTACAGGTGCTAAAGTTTCCCCATCCGCAATTTCAAAATACTCAGGCTCCAGCTCTTTGTATCTGGCCATATGGGCCATTGCTTTTTCTTTGGCTTTTTCAATACCATTTCCCAGGGAATCTTTTGCGAGCAACAGAGCCCGGTAAATTTCGGCTGCAACCTGTCTGTTTTCCTGTGATAATCTCATATTGCGGGATGACATAGCCAATCCGTCTCTTTCCCTGATAATCGGACAACATTTTAATTGAATCGGAAATGAAAGATCTTTGACCATTTGCTGGATAATGAGAAACTGCTGAAGGTCTTTTTGTCCGAAATACGCTCTGTCTGGATTAACATAGTGAAATAATTTTGCTACTATAATCGCAACCCCATTAAAATGTCCCGGTCTGAATTTTCCTTCCATTACCTCTTCCAGATGGCCAAAATTAACTTTTAAACGGGGTAGGTCTTTATATACTTCTTCCGCTGAAGGTAAAAAAACAACGTCTGTTCCTGCGTCTTCCAGCATTTTTAAATCTTTTTCCAGGGTACGTGGATATAATTCCAGGTCTTTGGTGTTGTTAAACTGCAGAGGATTGACAAAAATGCTTGCAACAGTAAGGTTATTTTCCTGCCTGGATTCCTGAATAAGGGAAATATGACCCTGATGTAAAGCGCCCATAGTAGGGGCAAAACCCAATGATTTAGCTTTGCATCTTTCTTTAAAAAGGAATTTCTGAAGTGATGAGGGGTCTTTAAAAACCTCCATAATAGCCTGAAAACAGTTAAATGGGCGGAATTTAAGTTTTAAATGAATAATAACCTTGAAATCTCGCAAAAAATTTGTACTTTTGTCAGCCCAAAGCTATGTAAGATAGCCAATATAAATTAAATCTAATCACTCACGCATATATATGTCAAAACTTCGAATTCTTTACGTTGCCAGTGAAATTTTACCTTTTCTACAGACGTCAGAAGTTGCCAATTTCGTAAGAAATCTGCCTCAGGCGATGCAGGAGAAAGGAATGGAGATTAGAATTTTAGTGCCAAGATTTGGATTAATCAATGAAAGAAAAAACAGGCTGCATGAGGTTGTAAGATTATCGGGGATAAACATATCAGTTGGAGAAGAAGAAAAACCTTTAATCATTAAAGTAGCTTCAATACCTAATGCAAAACTTCAGGTATACTTTATCGATAACGAAGACTATTTCCAAAGGAAGCACGTTTTTGTAGATAAAGACAATAAGTTTTATTCAGACAATGACGAAAGAGCTATATTCTTTTGCAAAGGAGTACTTGAAACAGTGAAGAAACTGGGATGGGCTCCTGATATAGTACATTGCAATGACTGGATGACAAGCCTTATCCCATTGTATCTGAAGACAAGATACAGAATGGATCCTGTGTTTAAAGATGCAAAATCTGTATTCAGCATTTTTAATAGCCAGTTTGCACACAAGTTCAACAATAAAGAGCTGCTTCAGAAAGTTAAGATGTTGGACATTGAAGATAAAATGCTTTCTAATCTTAAAACAGCAGACTACGAAGGTTTTATAAAAATCGGCGTAGAATATGCTGATGCTGTAATAAGAGGTGAAGAAAGTTATCATGAAGGATTTGAGAAAGTTCTCAAACAGATGGAAAAAAGTAAAAAGTTTAATTCGTTTGAAGAAGATAATTTTGCGGACTCGTATTACAATTTTTATAATGAGCTTGCCTCTTAAAAAACTAGGGCTGGTCATCGTATCAGCCCTCCTATTTTACTCCTGTTCCAAAAAAGACAACATCGGTTTAAAGCTTCAGCCGGGCGATAACGAGGCTGGAGTATTTGTTACCGATACTTTCACAATTGCTACCACCGCAGTTTTGAAGAATGATTCGATTGCTACCTATAACCAAAGTTATGTATATACCGGAGCTTATGCAGACCCTGAATTCGGGAATGTATCTGCAACAGCTTACACACAGCTTTTATTGAAGGACGAAAACAGAAGCGTCAGCGGATTTACATCTGTGGACTCGGTCGTATTTTTTGCCGGCTACGATTATCATTACGGTGATACCAGTCAATTTCAGACCGTTAATATTTACAAGCTAACTGCTGACCTGGATAAGACGACTACTTATTTCAGCACCAATGCTGCTATATCCACTGATCCAACTATGATCGATACAGATGTGCAGTTTAAAGCAAAGCCTTCTACTGAAAATTTTAAACTTGCTATTAATAACACTTTTGGAACAGATGTATTGAATGCAATCGGGCCAGGCACTACCAACGCATTATTTTTGAATACATTTAAAGGAATTGCTATAGTTCCTAAAAATAATAATGAAGGCGCTATTCTGAGATTGAAGTTGTTTAGCAATGCTACCAGAATTGTAATTTATTTTAAAGATGCATCCAGCAACCCTGCCACTTATGAACTGATAGCCAGTACCAGCGGCGCGAGATTTTCCCGCATCATAAGCGACAGAACATCCATTCCGGTACTTTCCACATTAGTCAATTCCGGAGACGAATCCAATGCGATGGGTAAAGCGTATTTACAATCGGGATTAGGCATACGCACTAAAATAAAATTTCCTGGTTTGGAAAATCTTAAAGCAAACTCCACAAATGTTGCCATCAATAAGGCTGAATTAATCATCGAAGTGGAACCATCCACTACAGATCCTTATACACAGATTGGATTGCTTGAGCTTCTGAAACTGGACAATACCGGAAATGTAAGAAAGTATCTTGACACAGATGGAAGCTATAAAGATGTGGTGGTGCAGAAGGAAGGTTTTGATGTAAATGGAACGGCTTTCCCGCAGGATGTTACATTTAATTCTTCCAATTCAACTTATACATTCGATTTATCTGGTTATATACATGCGCTGTTATATGATGTAGATGCAAATAATGGATTAATGCTTGTTCCTCATCCTATCGTAAGCAGCACCAGTGTAAACAGAGTTTTGGCCGGTAGCGGGACAAAGAAAGTCAGATTAAAAATTTATTATACTACAATAAATTAATCCGTGGGTTACCTATTGAGCCCAAAATAAATAAACCTAAAAAACCAATCAGAAAATGTGTGGAATAGTAGCATATATAGGCTATAGAGAAGCATGTCCGATTATCATAAAAGGATTAAAAAGGCTTGAGTACAGGGGATATGATAGCGCGGGTGTAGCTCTTTTAAACGGCAGCCTGAATGTATATAAGAAAAAGGGTAAAGTTACCGAGCTGGAAGATTTTATTAAAGATAAAAATGTTCACAGCACTATAGGTATAGGTCATACCAGATGGGCAACGCACGGAGAACCTAATGACGTGAATGCTCACCCCCATTACTCTTCAAGCAAGGGTCTTGCTATCATCCACAATGGGATTATTGAAAATTATGCTTCGCTGAAAACTGATCTTCAGATGAGAGGCCATAAGTTTTTAAGTGAGACAGATTCGGAAGTATTTATTCATTTCATTGAAGATATTCAGAAGCATAATCAGTGTTCCCTGGAAGAAGCGGTAAGGCTAGCTCTTACCAAAGTAGTAGGCGCGTATGCCATAGTAATTATTTCCAAAGAAAATCCCGGACAGTTAATTGCTGCAAGAAAAGGAAGTCCGCTGGTAATAGGTATCGGAAAGGGAGAATATTATGTGGCTTCTGATGCTACTCCGATTATTGAATACACCGATGAAGTGGTTTATCTTAATGATCATGAGATAGCAGTAATTTCAAGAAGCAATCTTGCTATCAAAAATATTGAAGATGTTCCAATGACTCCTTACATCCAGAAGCTGGATATGGAACTTGATTCCATCGAGAAAAGCGGGTATGATCATTTCATGCTGAAAGAGATCATGGAGCAGCCTAAGTCTATCACTGACTGCATGAGGGGAAGAGTGATTTCACAGAAAGCACATTTAAATCTCGGAGGAATTCAGCAGTATGCCAATAAGCTTGTCAATGCAGAGAGGATAATCATAGTTGCCTGCGGAACCTCATGGCACGCGGGTCTTGTGGCGGAATATCTTTTTGAAGATTTAGCACGAATTCCTGTCGAAGTAGAATACGCTTCTGAATTCAGATATAGAAATCCGGTAATCAAAGAAGGTGATGTTGTCATAGCTATTTCCCAATCAGGCGAGACGGCAGATACATTGGCGGCCATCGAACTTGCCAAGTCAAAAGGAGCTATCATCTTCGGAGTTTGTAATGTGGTAGGTTCTTCCATCGCAAGAGCATCGCATGAAGGCGCTTATCTGCATGCTGGTCCGGAAATAGGCGTAGCAAGTACCAAGGCATTTACTGCGCAGGTAACAGTGCTTGCCATAATGGCAACTATCGTCGGACATAGAAAAGGAAATATCACCGAGAGCAAATACAGAGAGCTATTGGTTGATCTTGAAAACATCCCGGGCAAAGTTGAAAAAGCTTTACAGCTTAATGATAAGATCAAAGAAATAGGAAATATTTTCAAGGATGCCAGGAACTTCCTGTACCTCGGCAGAGGGTATAATTTTCCTGTAGCTCTGGAAGGAGCTTTAAAACTGAAGGAGATTTCTTATATCCATGCAGAAGGGTATCCTGCAGCTGAGATGAAGCACGGTCCGATTGCTTTAATAGATGAGCAGATGCCTGTCGTGTTCATAGCCACAAAAGATAATTCCTACGAAAAAATTATTTCCAATATTCAGGAAGTAAGAGCAAGAAAAGGAAGGGTAATAGCAGTAGTGACCGAAGGAGAAGAGCTTATAACTAAAATGGCAGAGTTTGTAATTGAAGTGCCAAGCACCAATGAGGTACTGATGCCGCTTATATCTGTAATTCCTTTACAGTTGCTATCATACCATATTGCGGTAATGAGAGGTTGCAATGTGGATCAGCCAAGGAATCTTGCTAAGTCGGTAACGGTGGAGTAGTTTTCAACGATAAATGGCTGATCAATAGAATTAGCAAGACTTATAGAAGATTTAGAATACTTACGGGCGGAAGTTCTTCCGCCCTTTTTCTTTACAAATTCTTCAATAAGAACAGGAAGTTTGAAATTGACTTTCAGCTTATGCAACTTCTCCGCATAGTCATAATTAACAATAATGTTCTCTAATATTCGAGATAGAAAATCTTTTTTCTCTATATCGGAAATCTTCTCCTTCTTTTTAATAATAGCCCCGAACCAATCTAACCACGTAAGCCAATTCTCCTTATTACCTATATCAGTAAGTGAATTGTTAATATCCTCTATCTGGATCAGAATGGCTTTATACTTGTTGTTTAGTTCTCTTTTTAGTTTTTCATAAACTGACTTAGATGAATATTTTCCTAATACATGTTCCGATTCAATCTTTACTAATGCTTTTTCAATTTCATTTTTTTCCAATGACAACTTTTGGTTTTCTGTCTCCTTCTTTTTAATAAGAGACTTAATGTCTTCTGTATTTAATTTCTTTCCAATGACAGTCTTCTCTTTAAAGTTCTCTCTTAAAGAATATGAATTTGATAGTATCCCACATATTGTCTTCCATAGAATACTATCAGCAGAAGGAATGTGCATTGACTTTTTCATTTCACAGGACACATCTCTTTCATAAGTTTTATAAACTTTCTTTCAGTGATAGGGCAATAGTAAGAATTGACATTTATTGTAGGCTTTATTTTTCCTCCCATTGGGGAATTACATCCACCGCATATTAGAAAGTCTCGGAATAGATAAAATTTTTCTGTCCGATTCATTTGCCCTTTGCGAAGGAGTAGTTGCTTCCTTCTATCAGAGACTAATTCAAACAATTTATTTGATATTATTTGCGGAACTGTATTAGTAATCGTCTGCTTGGATTTCTTATCGAAATAGACAGCTATTCCTTTATAGAGTTCATTCTTCAGCATTACTTGCATAGAACCAAGACTCCATAGTTTGTTCCCTCGTCTGGTTCTAATTTTATTTTTTTCAAGGACACCTCTTATCTCTATAAGTGTTTTCCCTTTTGAATATTCAGAAAAAATATACTTTACCCATTTACTTTCTTCCTTGTTTTCTGCGAGTTTATTTCCAACACCGTCATGTTCTAATTTAAATCCGAAGGCACAATCACCCCCACGCCAATAATTCATTTTCACTTTCTCGAATTTACCTAACCTGCTTCTCTCAGTTCGTATCTTATTATCATATTGGGAAACCTCTGACAGAATTCCAAGTATCATGTTCTCCATATCATCCTGCGGATTATGAATACCTTTTGGAGTATATAGGATTACTTCATTTTTAACCATTTTCTGTCGAATAGAATACCAGGTAATTTGATTTCGAGAAAGCCTATCGGTGTTCCAAACATAAAGGTGTTTTACTATTCCTTTATCCATTAATTTAAGTAGGTTCATCATGATAGGACGATTTTCTAAATCATCCTTTGCACTACTCTTTCCTCCTTCATTATGAATTTCATAAGACATTCCTAATTTCTTCGCTAATGCAATACCGATTTCTTTTTGTGTCTTTAGGCTAGTTCCTTCTACCTGTATAGAAGACGAAACGCGCAGATATAGGTGTAAAGTTGCTTTCATTTTGACTAACGTTGATGAATGGTACAAATGTAAAGATCATATAAGAATCTTCTGATCCAGATGAAGAAAGAACCTCTTGATTTTTGCTAATTAATATAATAAATTAACCCTCATGGAAAATCAAGATAATAAACAACACTGGGAAAAGGTATTCACTGAGAAAAAGCTTACTGAAGTTAGTTGGTATCAGGAAAAGCCAGATACATCTTTGGAATTAATAAATTCAATGCAGTTAAATAAAGATGCGAGAATCATTGATATTGGCGCAGGTGATTCACTGCTCATAGATAATTTGCTCGATGAAGGTTATACGAATATTTACGCATTAGATATTTCAGCTCATGCTTTAGATAGAGCTAAGGAACGTTTAGGTAAAAGAGCTGATTTGGTTAAATGGATTGTTAGTGATATTACTAAGTTCAAGCCAGATGTTCAATTTGATTTTTGGCATGATAGAGCAGCTTTCCATTTCTTAACTGAAGAGAATGACATTAATAGCTATATTAATATAGCAACAAATTCAGTAAAAGGATATTTAAGTATTGGTACGTTTTCAACTTCTGGACCTGAGAAGTGTAGCGGACTCCAAATCAAGCAATATTCTCAAGACACTTTGAAGGAAAAATTCAAACAAGGATTTGCCACTATAAAATGCTTTGAAGAAATACATCCCACTCCGTTTGGTACAAAGCAAAACTTCACTTTCTGTTTATTCAAAAAGCAATAGGTAATAAGGAGAATTGGCTTACATGGTTAGATTGGTTCGGGGCGATTATTAAGAAGAAAGAGAAGATTTCTGATATTGAGAAAAAAGATTTTCTATCCCGAATATTAGAGAACATTATTGTTAATTATGACTATGCAGAGAAGTTGCATAAGTTAAAAGTCAATTTCAAACTTCCTGTCATTATTGAAGATGTTGTAAATAAAAAGGGCGGAAGAACTTCCGCCCGCAAGTACTCTATATCTTCTAAAAGCCTTGTCAAATCTACCGACCAAACTCTTAACGTTGGAAACTACTCGACGGTAATCGGCTCCAGTCCAAAGATAGCCGAAAAATCCATCAAAAATAAGTCATTTTCCTTAAAGATGAGTGTCGAGTTCATCTCCTCTAACCTGTGGAATCCTCCTTATTCGGATTACCAGATGTTCCTATTTCAAACTATAGAAGACTTTACCAAAAAGGGTTGGAATTATGTTCAGATAGCTGAGTGGCTCAATAAGAACAGGTATAAAACTCCGAGGGGTAAGAAGTTTCGACAGAATCATGTCTGGTCAATTCATGTCAAAAAGAAAAGGAGTATTGAGCGGTTCAGTCGGGAGTATCAGCCTAAGATTACATCTACCTTCATATCTGTAATAGCGGGTTGGTATTCTCGACTAAACCTTGCAATGCTTTTTTGCTTCTTGAAGTGGATTGACCAGACATGGTTGGCTTTAAACTTCTTGCCTCTTGGGGTGAGGTACTTATTCTTGTTGAACTGATCGGCAATTTTTTCATACGTCCATCCTTTTTGAAGGTAATCTATTATGGTTTGGAACAGGAACATCTGGTAGTCTGAGTACTGAGGAGTCCATAGATTAGAGGAAACAAACTCTACACTCATTTTCAAAGAATAAGACTTATTTTTGATGGATTTTTCGGCTATCTTTGGACTGGAGCCGATTACGGTGGAGTAGTTTAGAATAGTTATAAGTTGATTGCTACGATGGGTACAATTGAAATCTATTATAATCAAATTGATGTCATGGATTGTTAATAGCTAAAAGTATCATTTTTATACTTAGAAAATTTCACTTCTAATTCCTGTCTGCGCTTTTTTAACTCTATGATATTTGTCTTTAAAGCGGCATTCTCTGCGATTAAGTAAGCATTTTGCTCTTCTAAAAATTTTTGCCGTTCAAGAATGACCTTTTGATGTTGCATTGATAATAAAGGAATAACTGTAGCATGAAGAATGTGAAAAAGATTTATTTCATCCAATGGCTTTGTAGCAAAGGGATAAATTTTTCTTAAATTTTCTAAGTCTCTTTCAATATTTGGCGTAGCTAAAAAAGCAACAGGTATCTTTCTGACTCCAAGTAATTGTGAGTTTTCTATTTCCTTAATAAAGTCGAAGTTGTCTGTAACTGAGGAGGAAATATCTGCAATAACCAATGAGGGAAGCTGGCGGTTGGATTGATATGCTGCTTTAATCCAGTTGAAAGCTTCTTTGCCGTCTTCTATAGCGAAGACATTCCTGGATAAATCAAAATTCTTAATCAACTTTTCATGATGAACCCGGGAGGATTCAACTTTGTCAACTAATAAAATTGAATCTAAAACTCTCATTTCGGTTTATACCTATATGATTTAATAACCAAGCGCTATACAGGATTGTTCGATTTTTTTAAAAAAATGTTTTGATAAAATTCTATTCCTCAATGATTTATGAGTAAATAAATTGATCTGATAGATGTATTTGGAGGCGCAAATGCTTTCCACCTATATCCATGTAGAAAAAGATTGTGGGGGTTAAAAAGTTTTACCTTTACGCTTGTTGATAGCGTACATTAAAAAAATCTGCAGCGTATAATTTTTACCTTTGGTTTCATTCACATCAAAAGCAGGAACGATCCCACCGTTGAATCTTACCCCGAAACCAAAATTATTGTCCAGCAAAAATGAACCACCTACAAAATAGCTGAAGTCAATAGTGTTAACATTGTCTTTGTTATATACAATAGTATCTGCCACAGGTTTTTTAAAGTAGGCATATACTGAAGTTTGTACTCCTGCAGAGATATTGAAATTTTCAGAGAAGTGATAATTCAGCATCCAGGGAAGATCGATAAATGAAAAATTCTTTGCGTATGTTCCTCCTCCCGCCGGCAGGTCCAGGGTTACTCCCCTCATAGAATAAAGTACTTCATGCTGAATAGAAAAATGATCGTTTAATCTGAAAACGGCAAAAACGCCCAGATGAAAACCCGGCTTGAAAGAATTATCAAAAGTCAGTTTGCTGATCTTGTTGACATTTAATCCTGCCTTTGCGCCCCAGTACCCTTCAATAACATTTTGAGATTTCGCGTGAATGGAAACGCAGAACAAAATGGTGAAAAGGGCAATAATTCTAAATTTTGATAGCATCATAAAAGTAAAAAATTAGAGAACAGGAATTCTACACATTACCAATTTACCGATTTTGTGGCGAAATTTGCTAATTTATATTAAAAAAATTCTATTTAGCTCCCTAATTTTTCCTTTAGCCTAAAGTATTTACCGTTTTTATGTAATTTTAACCCTCATAATAGATTATTAATGGACAAGAAAATCATTAACAGCAAATCTGCTCCCGCGCCAATTGGGCCATATAGCCAGGCTGTTTTAGTGCAGGGGACTTTATATATATCCGGCCAGATTGCCATAGATTGTCAGAGCGGAGATGTAATTACAGGAGATATTGTGAAAGAGACCCATCAGGTGATGAACAATCTTAAAGCGATTTTATCTGAGGCTGGCCTGGGATTTGAGCACGTGGTAAAATCAACCATATTTGTGAAGGATTTGAATAATTTTGCAACGATTAACAAAGTATACGGAGAATATTTTCAATCCAATCCACCAGCCAGGGAAACAGTAGAAGTTAGCAGGCTTCCTAAAGACGTTAATGTGGAAATTTCCTGCATAGCTATAGCTTGAACAAAAACTTAAAAACTTTATTATTTAATCATAGGGTCACACCTAATAAAAGCCTTTAGTTTTCTAACTACAGGCATTTAAAATTATGGAAAAAGAGGTAAGGGTACGTTTTGCGCCAAGTCCGACCGGCGCGTTACACATAGGCGGTTTGAGGACTGCATTATATAACTTTTTATTCGCCCGAAAAATGGGTGGAAAGATGTTATTGAGAATTGAAGATACAGATCAGAACAGGTTTGTACCGGGCGCGGAAGAATATATTCTTGAGTCTCTTGCCTGGGTAGGAATTCAGATAGATGAAGGTCCACAGCAAGGCGGACCTTATGGACCCTATAAGCAGTCGGAAAGAAAACAATCTTACAAACAGTTTGCTTTAAAATTGGTGGAAGAGGGGAATGCTTATTATGCTTTTGATACTCCTGAAGAACTGGAGCAGATGCGGGAGAGGCTGAGTGCGGCAAAAGTTGTGTCGCCTCAGTATAATGCGATCACCCGGGCGACGATGAAAAATTCCTTAACGCTTCCTGAAGATGAAGTAAAAGCGAGACTTGCTTCCGGTGAACCTTATGTAATAAGATTGAAGGTGCCAAGAAAAGAAGAAGTGAGATTGAATGACCTGGTGAGAGGCTGGGTCATGTGGCATTCTTCTCAGATTGACGATAAAGTATTGATGAAGTCTGATGGCATGCCTACTTACCATCTTGCCAATGTAGTGGATGATCATGAAATGAAAATAACGCATGTGATCAGGGGAGAAGAATGGCTTCCTTCGGCGCCTGTTCATGTATTGTTATATAAGTTTTTAGGCTGGGAGAATGAAATGCCACAGTTTGCTCATCTTCCTTTGCTGTTAAAACCTGATGGCAATGGAAAGTTAAGTAAAAGAGATGCAGAAAAACATGGGTTTTCTATTTTCCCGCTACAATGGAAAGATCCGCTTACGGGCGAAACCGCTTCCGGTTTTCGCGAAGACGGATATCTACCTGATGCATTGGTTAATTTTCTGGTTTTCCTGGGATGGAACCCTGGAACACAACAGGAAATCTTTTCTATGGAAGAACTGATTAAGGCTTTCTCCATAGAGAGAATAGGGAAGTCAGGGACAAAATTTGATATCAATAAGGCTAAATGGTTTAATCAGCAATATTTAAAAACAAAAACTGATAAAGAACTGTCTCAATATTTACTTAATGATCTTAAAAATAAAAATATTTCATGTAATCCGGAAAGAGCGGAAAGAATCTGCGCTGTAATGAAAGAGCGAGTGACTTTCCCCGGAGATTTCTGGAATGAAGGCAAGTACTTTTTTGAGGAGCCTGTTGCATATGATGAAGGTATAGTTTCTTCAAAGTGGACAAATGAAGCCGTACTTATTATTTCAGAATTTAAGGATGCGATAAAAGAACAAAAAAATATAGGAGCTGAACAGGCTAAAATCACATTAAACGAAATACTTGAAAAAAATCAGGTTAAAATCGGGAAGGTGCTGCAGGCATTAAGACTTGCGGTAACCGGAACCGGCGCCGGACCTGACTTAATGCAGATTATTGAAATACTAGGCAAAGATGAAACGGTGAGAAGAATTGACAAAGCATTGGCAATATTAAACAGCAAAGTAAAAGTTTAAGACTATGGCAAAGAAAAAGACAACTAAAAAAGAAACGCCCAAGGTAAATAAAGACCTTGAGGGTTTTGATATAAAAATTAATTCTTTCGGTGAAATTGTTACTTCATACGATCTTGATAAAATCAACTCATTTCTTGATAAGAATGTGGATGATAAAAAATTAAAACATCGTGATGTTCCCGGGAAAAGGAATACCGAAAGAAAAAAAGAAGAAGAGGAAAATCAGTAATTGTATAATCCGACATTTTTTATTCCTTGAAAGAAATAATAAGGAACAACCGATTTGTAGTAATATTATTTTCCCTGTATCTCATTACAGGGTTAATTTTGCTGGTTGTATTTGATAAGGGTGAATTGGAGCTTCTCATCAACAGAAGGCATGACCCTTACCTGGATGACTTTTTTTTCTATTTCACTTATCTCGGGGATGGTCGGACGCTGATCCCTATCATTATCATTCTATTTTTCAGAAAAATTTATTATGGGATCCTGGCCTTGCTTTCTTTTTTGATTTCTACACTTGTGAGCCAGGCCATGAAGCGAATGTTTTTCGCTGACTTCCCAAGGCCTTCCAAATTTTTTGAAAAGGAGATTGACATACATGTTATCCAGGGACTTGAACTGCATTCTTATTATAGTTTTCCTTCAGGGCATTCTTCCGGAGCCTTTGCGGTATTTCTGATATTAGGAATGTTTTCCAGGAATGTATTTGTAAGTATCGGATGCTTTTTAGTTGCATTGTTGGTAGCTTTTTCAAGAATATACCTCATGCAGCATTTTTTTATTGATACTTATTTCGGCGCTATCATTGGCGCTATCATAGCATTCCTGGTGTTCTATATATTGGAGAGAAAGTCCTACCTGCCGCAGAATTCTCTTATTAATAGGCCATTGCTGAAAATATTTAACAAGTAATTAATTTTCCCTACATATCACTCAGTATTAATACGCTTTTATCCGGAGCATTGCACAAAAATTACATGAAATTATACGCGGAAAAAATCAGCGTATATATAACAATTTTCTCATAAACATATAAACACAGTGTGGGTTAGAAATTAAGAGTCCCTTATACTCTTAATTTCATTTGACCTGACTATGCGTTTATTAAATTTTATTCCTGCAAGAAAATTAATTCTTGAAAGTCCTCTTCAGAAAAAATCATTACTGGATATTCTTAGAGATAAAATGCAGTTTTCCTCTGCAATTATCAATTTTTTAATTGTAATAGGAGGGGCTGCTTTATTTTTCCCTTTACTGGGAGGAGCGCATTTGTTTGATTGGGATGAAGCAAACTTTGCAGAGTCTGCGCGTGAGATGATTGTCACAGGAGATTATTTTCATGTTCAGATCGCTTACGATATTTTCTGGGAAAAACCTCCCTTGTTCATATGGCTGCAGGCTATATCTATGCATCTTTTTGGTATAAATGAATTCGCAGCAAGATTCCCCAATGCGGTGGCAGGGATTGTTACATTGCTGGTTCTCTTTAATATTGGTAACAGGGAATTTGATAAGAGATTTGGACTGCTATGGGTAATGGCTTATGCTTGTTCTATCCTTCCGCATTTTTATTTTAAATCAGGAATTATCGATCCATGGTTTAACTTGTTTATTTTCCTTGGATTATACCAGATTGCAAAGCTTTCTCAACTGGATCTGAGAAATAATTCCAGGACAAGAAGGATTTTGCTGGCTGCGGTATTTATTGGCTTGGCTATTCTTACCAAGGGCCCTGTGGCCTTTCTTATTATCTGGATTTGTGTAGCGATGTATTTTCTTGTAAAGAAATCTATAAGAGTTTTCAGCTTTAAAGAGTTGTTGGTTTTTATAGGGATGGTCGCTTTAATTTCCTTTGCATGGTTTGGTATTGGGATAATAAAAGACGGACCTTTTTTTATCACAGAGTTTATTGCATATCAGGTAAGGTTATTCAGCACGGAGGGTGCTGGTCATGGCGGGCCCGTTTATTATCATTTCCTCGTGTTGCTTTTAGGCTGCTTTCCGGCATCCATATATATATTTAAATCTTTTATCAGGCAATATTCCGATACGCCTTCACAAAGAAATCTGAAAATGTGGATGATAATATCTTTGTTCGTAGTGCTTATCCTGTTTTCAATTGTACAGACGAAGATTGTTCACTACTCATCATTCTGTTATTTCCCTATCACATTCCTGGCAGCATATGCTCTGCATAAAGTATACAGGCACAGAACATATTTTTCCAAAGCCTTTCATATCTGGTTTGTTGTTCTTGGTGGGATAATATCATTGGTATTAATTTTAGTTCCTTTGTTTATGAAGTACAGAGAGTTATTGCTGGCAAAAGGAGGGAAATATATAGGGGACGAATTTGTATTGGAAAACCTGAAATCGCCGGTGGAATGGACAGGCTCGGAAATTTCCATAGGATGTTTTTACCTGGCAGCCATAGTGCTGGCAACTATATACCATTACCGTCAGCCGATAATTGGTGCGGCAATTTTATTTGTGTCTACTTTGATTACAGTACAATTTACCATGTATATGATTGTTCCTAAAGTGGAAGCACACATTCAGGGAAGCGTAATTAATTTTTATAAAGCTCAGAAAGGAAAAGATGTATATCTGGAAAGTGTAGGCTTTAAAAGTTATGCAGATCTATTTTATGCTGAGAGAGTGCCAGGATTAAAATCTGCAAGCAAGCATAGTGATTGGCTTATGAATGGTCCGATAGATAAAGATGCGTACCTTGTGCGCAAAATAAATCATTATAAGGAAATGGATCAGAAATCTGATCTGGAAAAATTAGGAAGTGAAAATGGCTATGTTTTTTATAAGAGGAAAAAAGTAAATACTGATATAAACCAAAGTCATATTATTCCTTAGTTTTATAAATTTCAGATCTCATCAGACCTGTTCTGTGGAGAAAATGTTTTATGGAAACTCCGAGAACGCCCATTCCATAAACCATACTGTTTTTAAAATTGATGGAAGAGGCTTCTTCAAAATATTTTGTGGGACAGGTTACTTCTGCAATTTCATATCCTGCCATAAAGATCTGTGACAGCATCTGATTGTCAAAAACAAAGTTGTCTGAATTTGCTTCAAAATTTATTCTGGTTAAAACTTCTTTTGAAAATGCACGATAGCCGGTATGGTATTCAGAAAGCTTCTGATTCACTAAAATATTCTGTGCGAAAGTTAAAAATCTGTTGAAGCCATATTTATAAACTGGCATTCCCCCTTTTAATGCACCCTTGCCTAAAATCCTGGAACCTAACACTACATGATAGAGATCATTGCCAATGATGCTTACCATGGCCGGAATTAATTTTGGCGTATACTGGTAATCCGGGTGAAGCATCACTACAATATCCGCACCCAGCTCCAAGGCTTTTTTATAGCAGCTTTTCTGATTCCCACCGTAGCCTTTATTTTTTTCATGCCTGATGATATGTTTGATTCCAATACTTTTTCCTACTGCGATCGTGTCATCTTTGCTGTCATCATCTACCAGCACTACCTCATCTACAATATCCAATGGAATTTCACGGTAAGTTTTTTCCAGTGTCTGTGCGGCATTGTATGCGGGGAGAACTACTACGATTTTCTTATTATTGTACATCGGTTTGATTTACTTATATTCGCAATTTAGTTTTTAACATGGATTTTTCAATAGAAACCTGTTAAGAGGCAATAAAAATCTACCGGGAACATTTCGCCTCGTATAAGCGCTTTTATTATTAATAGTTCATTAGAATGAAAAAAATAAAAATAGGAATATTGAGAGAAGGTAAGGTTCCTCCCGACAAAAGGGTACCTTTATTGCCGGAGCAATGTGTGCAGGTGATGGCTCAGTATCCTCATGTTTCTATTGCGGTGCAGCCAAGTGATATCAGGTGTATAGGAAATAAAGAATATGCTGATGCCGGAATCCCGCTGCAGGAAGATCTGTCAGACTATGATATTCTGATGGGAGTGAAGGAAGTGCCAATCCATCTTTTAATTCCGAATAAGACTTATACTTTTTTTTCACATACTCTTAAAAAGCAACCGCACAATCAGAAACTGCTTCAGACGGTGTTAGAGAAAAAAATTACCCTTATTGATTATGAATGTTTAAAGGATACTAAAGGAAACAGGATATTGGCATTCGGAAGATTTGCCGGAATAGTCGGGGCATATAATGCTTTTCTATTCTATGGAGTAAAATATAAATTGTATGATTTGAAAAGGGCTTATGAGTGTTTTGATTTTGAAGAGATGAAAGAAGAGCTCGATAAGGTAAAAATTCCCAATGTAAAAATAATTCTCACCGGAGGCGGCAGGGTTGGAAATGGCGCCAGAGAGATTCTGGATTACCTTAAAATCAGGAAAGTTCCCTGTGAATATTTTCTCCATAAAAAATTTGATGAACCTGTATATACTCAGTTGAATTCTGCCGATTATCATATTGCTAAAAACCAGGCTTCATTTGACAGGGAGGATTTTCATAAAAATCCATCTAAATATGAATGTACTTTCAAGCAGTTCCTGAATAAGGCAGATATACTTATTGCAGGAGCTTACTGGGATCCTCTCGCTCCAAAACTGTTCAGCAATGAGGATTTGAAAAAAAATGATTTCTCCATTAAAATGATCGCTGATATCACCTGCGATATCAATGGTTCTATTCCTACTACCGTTAAAGCATCTACTATTCTGGAGCCGGTATATGATTACAACCGGAGTACTTTTGGTCTGGAAGCCCCATTCTCCAATACCGATAATATTACTATAATGGCTGTGGATAACCTGCCTGGGGAAGTTCCACGCGATTCCTCCCGTGACTTTGGTCTTCAGCTTATAAACAATGTCTTTCCCCACCTCTTAACTTCTGATGAATTGAAAATAGTAGAGAAGGCTACTATAGCTCAGACAGGGAAATTAAAGCCTGATTTTCAATATCTTAATGATTATTCTATCGGAGGATGATAGATGCATATTTGTCTATGCGAATATAAGGTTATATTTATTTACGGTTCCTTTTACCTTTGTAGGATAATAATTACAATTTTCATGGACAAATATTCATATATATCCAATGCGCATACAGCATACATTGATGAAATGTATAAGGCATATAAAGAGAATCCTGACTCAGTAGATTATAGCTGGCAGAAATTCTTTGAAGGTTTTGAATTCTCTACTCAGAGATTCGGAGATATAAAGACAAATGGTCATGTGAATGGCCATGCAAAAGAAGGAGTATCCAGCAAGGAGGTTTTGGTAAGTCAGTTAATCCACGGATACAGAAGCCGTGCTCACCTGAAATCTAAAACCAACCCGGTAAGGGAGAGAAAAGACAGAAAGCCAAGAATAGAACTTCAGGATTTCGGATTGTCAGAAGCTGATCTGGATACGGTATTTAATGTTGGGGCTGAAATAGGAATTGGTCCGGCGCCGCTGAGAAAAATTGTAGATACACTCAAGCAAATTTATGAAGGTACCATCGGTTTTGAATATACTTATATCAGAGAACCTGAAAAATTACAATGGTTCAAAAATAAAATTGAAAAAGAATACCTAAGCAATAAATTAAGCCTCGAAGAGAAAAAAAGAATTCTTTCCAAGCTCAACGAAGCAGTAGTATTTGAAAATTTCCTTCACACAAAATATATAGGACAAAAGAGATTCTCGCTCGAAGGGGGAGAAACTACTATTCCTGCCCTGGATGCTATCATTAATAAGAGTGCGGAGCTTGGTGTGGAAGAAGTAGTAATCGGAATGGCGCACAGAGGAAGATTGAATGTGCTTTCCAATATCATGGGCAAAACGTACGAACATATCTTCAACGAGTTTGAAGGAACTGCTGTTCCTGATCTTACTATGGGAGACGGAGACGTGAAGTACCATATGGGATATTCAAGCGAAGTGGCCACCATGTCAGGAAAAAAAGTTTACCTGAAGCTTGCTCCTAACCCTTCTCACCTTGAAGCGGTAGATCCTGTTGTGCAGGGATATGTAAGAGCGAAAGCGGACCGCTTATACAAATATGACTATACTAAAATTGTTCCGATACTCATACACGGTGACGCTGCGATAGCTGGTCAGGGTATAGTATATGAGATTGTGCAGATGTCAAAACTAGCTGGTTTCAGCACAGGAGGAACTATACATTTTGTAATCAATAACCAGGTAGGTTTCACCACTGACTTTGAAGATGCACGTTCCAGTATTTATTCTACCGATGTTGCAAAAATTATTGACGCGCCGGTACTTCACGTGAATGGTGATGATCCGGAAGCGGTAGTATTCTGTGTGAAACTTGCCGTGGAATACAGGCAAAAGTTCCAGAGCGATATTTTCATTGACATGGTTTGCTACAGAAGACATGGTCACAATGAAAGCGATGAACCGAAATTCACTCAGCCTTCTCTTTATAATATTATATCAAGGCATCCAAACCCAAGGGAGCTGTATAATAAAAAACTTATAGAAAGAGGAGACGTTGATGCGGAGCTTGCCAAGAACATGGATAAAGAATTCCGTGAGATGCTGCAGGACAGATTGAACCAGGTAAAGCAGAAGCCATTACCTTATACTTTCCAGAAGATGGAAAAAGAATGGCAGGAGCTGAGACACTCCAAGCCTGAAGATTTTGAAAAATCTCCCGATACATTTATATCCCAGGAAGTAATTGATAAAGTAGGGAAGGCATTAATCACTCTTCCGGAAGGATTCAAGCCATTAAAGCAGATTGAAAAATTATTAAAAGAAAGAAAAGAGCAGTTTTTCGATGCGAAAGTATTGAACTGGGCTTCCGCCGAATTACTGGCCTATGGCTCTCTGCTGGTAGATAGAAAAATTGTAAGGATTACAGGTCAGGATGTGCAGAGAGGTACCTTCTCCCACAGACATGCGGTATTGAAAGATGCTGAGACCAACGAACCTTATTTCAGTCTTAATCACATCGCGGAAAACCAGAAGAGTTTCAGAATTTATAACTCATTATTATCTGAGTATGGCGTGCTTGGTTTTGAATTTGGTTATGCCATGGCAAATCCAAATGCGCTGGTAATATGGGAAGCGCAGTTCGGAGACTTCTCCAACGGCGCGCAGGTAATGATCGATCAGTTTATTTCAAGCTGCGAAACGAAGTGGCAGAGAATGAATGGTGTTACCTTGCTTCTTCCTCATGGATATGAAGGACAGGGACCTGAACATTCCAGTGCGAGATTGGAAAGATTTATAGAGCTTTGCGCTGACTACAATATGGTCGTGGCAAACATTACCAGCCCTTCCAATTATTTCCACTTGCTGAGAAGACAGGTTGCATGGCCATTCAGAAAACCATTGATCGTGATGTCTCCGAAATCATTGCTGAGACATCCGCTCGTAGCTTCACCGCTTGACGAATTCAAAAAAGGCAGCTTCAAAGAAATACTTGATGACGATGGTGTAGAGGCGAAAAATGTGAAGAAAGTTTTATTGTGCACCGGTAAAGTATATTTCGACCTTCTCGAAGAAAGACAAGCCAATAAGAGAAAAGATGTTGCTATTGTAAGACTGGAGCAATTGTATCCTTTGGCGCAGACACAACTGACCGCCATACTTAATAAATATAAAGGCGCTAAAGTTGTCTGGGTGCAGGAAGAACCGATCAATATGGGTGCGTGGGAATATGTGTTGAGAAATCTTTATAAGAAAACAGATATTGATGTAGTGGCAAGGGAAGAAGCTGCTTCCCCTGCAGTAGGATATCTGAAAGCGCACAATGAATCACAGAAAGAACTGGTTCAGCAGGCATTTGCATAATAAGACCTTAGACGTTAGACCTTAGATATTAGAGGTCTGATGTCTAAATATTTTTCTAAAATCTAAATTCTGATATCTAAAATCTAATATATGGCAATAGAAATGAAAGTCCCTACCGTTGGGGAATCAATCACTGAAGTAACTATCGCAAAATGGAATAAAAAAGATGGTGATTTTGTGAATGCAGACGAATTACTTTGTGAATTGGAATCTGACAAAGCAACTTTTGAGCTGAACGCAGAAAAATCCGG
>JAIERY010000157.1 GCA_019746425.1 Cytophagaceae bacterium | reverse complement strand
CCGATCTCTCCGATCATGACGATTGCATCAGTATCAGGATCATTCATTAATAATTCAACTGCTTCTTTGGTAGGTGTTCCTATGATAGGATCTCCCCCGATACCGATAGCCGTAGAAATTCCAAGACCTGCTTTTACAATCTGATCAGCTGCTTCGTAAGTAAGTGTTCCCGATTTGGAAACAATACCTACTCTGCCTGATTTGAATACGAATCCAGGCATGATACCAACTTTTGCTTCTCCCGGAGTGATTACTCCCGGACAATTCGGTCCTATAAGAGTTACTTGTTTTTCTTTGATATATTCTTTTACCGCAATCATATCCCTTGTCGGAATACCTTCAGTAATACAAATGATTACTTTAATACCGCCGTCAGCAGCTTCCATAATCGCATCTGCCGCGAAAGCCGGAGGAACAAATATGATGGATACATTTGCCCCGGTTTTGGTTACAGCTTCTTCCACTGTATTAAATACCGGTTTTTCAAGGTGCTCTGTGCCGCCTTTTCCAGGAGTCACTCCTCCTACTACATTGGTTCCATACTCGATCATTTGCTGAGCATGAAAACTGCCCTCAGATCCTGTAAATCCCTGTACTATGACTTTGGAATTCTTATTTACTAAAACACTCATTTTAACCGCGGTTTATATAATTGAATAAAGTTTACTCTGATTTACCCATGGAATAAAAAATTGCATCGGGAACCTTTACAAAAATAAGATTTTTTACGGCTTATCAAACCTGGAAAGTGGAAAAAGAAAGATAAAAGCCCTTAAAATTCTCTGAATTTTGGGCAATTGACGATACCGGGAATGGCATACAGAAATCTGATAGAGAATATGATATATCCGTCATTCCCTTTTGCCGTCCCCCGTTCATTCCCGGGACCAAAATTCTGAACATACTTATAATCAGCTCCGGACACGATGCTATAACCTAATTCTGACTGAATAAATTCTAAATCCCTCTGCTCTTTGGACAAGGCGGATTTTTGTTCAGCGCTTCTATTAGATAGCATTCTGGAATTATCATCCTTTAAGCTGGCAGGATCGGGATATTGGCCGCTCACATCATCCAGGTAATCAGTAAAAGTATAGCGGTAGCCTACCTCTACTTCCATATCCCACTGCAGAGAAAGTTTATACCTTATTCCGACACCTATGGGTATGGCTAACCCGAAGTTGGAATATCTGACATTTTCGGTCTCCAATGGTCTTAAGGCTAGCCATTTTGTTTTAGTCATCGTGGTATCTTTAAAAACCCGGGCCTTGGGATTATGATAAAAAAAAGAAATCCCGGCTACACCGTAAAGATTATAGATAGGCCTCTTACGGTAATGGTCGGCGCTGGGAAAAAGATCATACTTAAGGTATACAGCGGCCTCCTTGATGTCATTTCTGAAATGAAGGTTCCTGATATAAGTATTGATTTTATTAGGTGTTTGCAGATTAGAGCTCATGAAATCATCTCCCATCACCCTGATCCACATTATTTCTGTGGCCAATGAAATTCTGGGAGTTACTCTTCTCACTGCCACAACAGATAAACCCGGCCTTACATATTGCAGAGGCGTCGCAATATCCCCATGAAAATAAGAACCTTTTATACTAAACCCTATGGCGGTATACCTGCATTTGGGATTATAATACTGGGAAAAAGAAGACTGCAATCCTCCCAAAAAGAATAATATAAAAAAGATAATCAGGTGAAAAAGCCCCATTGAATGTAATCTGATAATCGTATCCTTGGTTCTTAATATTAACCAATTCAAAAAAGTAAGCAAAATTTAAAGAAAAAACTGGAAAAAAGCAGCAATAAAAAGGGCAAGTATCTACTACCTGCCCTTTTTAAATATTTTTAAATGTGATTATGCTTCCTGGAGCGCTTTTTCATTTACCATTCCTTCAGCTACCTCTGTCAGTTTAAGGTCTGCTGCTTTTTCTTCCTCCAGCGTTTGATGAAGAAGTTTCGCCACCTGGTTTTTGCCCAGCATTTTGGCATAAGTACAAACTGTACCATAGCTGGCAATTTCGTAATGTTCTACCTTTTGAGCCGCGGCAATCAATCCGGCTTCTAAAACATCTTTATCCTTTACTTCATCCATTAATTCTTCGGCCTCTTTTATCAAACCTTCCATAGCCGCACATTTTTTACCTTTTGGAGAAATTTCCAGCAACTCGCAGACTTTTTCGAGTCTTGCTTTCTGATTTACTGTTTCCTCTAGGTGCATTTCCATGCTTTTTTTCAATTGGGGGGTGTTACATTTTTTTGCCATTTTTGGCAATGCCTTTATAAGCTGATTTTCTGCATTATAAAGATCTTTGATCATATCAGTAAAGAGGTCATTAAGCGTTTTGATTTTCATAGGTGAATGATTTTGTTTGTAGAAATAACTATAGCCTATGTGGAATGTTCAAAAGGTAGTTTTATTCATGTTTTTTCTTTAAATTCATTACCCATTCAGAAGTCTTGAGACATTTATTCATTTTAATCTTCGTTCTTTCATCGCTGAAAGTTTATTCGCAAAAAAATAAACCCAATGCCATGGAAACCTACCAGAGGGATATGCTGGCGAATCACAGCGTGTTTCGCGATACCACTTCAAATTTTAAAGGGCTCACTTTAGGCTGGCATAGAGGCAAAGAACATTTCTTTGAAATTGGATATGCCGGGGGCGTGCGCACTTCCAAAACAGTGCTTGCCGGCCTAGGTTCATCACTGGAAATGAATTTCAAGGACAATGTCTATGGATATAAGGCTTCGCTATTCGTGAATGCGGGATTATCCATGGGAATAGATATGCTTCTCTATAAAGATTTAAATTATCATTCAGATTATTACAAACAATGGGCATGGGGGTTCAGGCCCAACATTGGATTGGGCTTATCCGTATTTAGTATTACTTATGGTTATAACGCCATGATTACAAATCCCAAAATGCCCAATATTAACAGACATATGTTTTCGTTGAGATATATAATCCCTATTGTTAAAGGAAGATGAAATACTGCATTGCTCTTTTATTAACTACCCTCCATATTTCTGTTTTTGCCTCTGATAGTTTGAAGGTAAGTCCTTCCGACAGTTTGAAGACAAGAAAAGAACTGGTGTACTATTGTCTGCAGATGGAGAAAGAGGCAGGTTTTGAAGTGGAAGAGCAGAACTACAAGCTATTGGACTCGATTCTTTCCATGGCAGAAAAAAGAATAAACCCCAAAGACACGGTTGCTAAAGATTATCCTAAAAATATCATGAAGGAAATTCATGATATACTTGATGAGGTAGGAATTATCGGGGATTACGATCAATCCGATCCGTATAAAAATCTTTTATCCTATTCTCTGAAGACAAGAAAATTCGACTGTGATAAGTTTTCATTTATTTTTTTAGCCATTGCCGAAAGATTAAATCTTCCTATGTACGGAGTGTTGCTGCCAAGCCATATGGCAGTAGAATGGGCAGATAAAAAAAGAAGATTTTATTGGGAAACCACTGACAAAAGCGAACACAGCCGTGATACATATATCTCACGCTTCAGTTTAAATAAATATCATTTCACTAATAAAATGTATCTCTCCCGCATGAGTCCGGAGGAGATGAAATTATGTTTCCTTTATAACCGAGGACTTACTTTTTTCATGCTGGACAAATATGAGGAGGCGGAAAAAGACCTGGACTCTGCCAAAACGCTGAGAGGCATTTATCCTTTTATATATGACATGAAGGTGATATGTAAGAGCAGACGCATTATCAGAAAAGCAAACATTGAACTGCTGCTTGACCCTACCAACGATTCATTAAGAATACAAAGAGCCATCGCCTTACTGGATCTTAAAGGAAGTTTCAACAATAGCAAGGCTATTGAAGACATGAACTATATTCTGCAATTACATCCTGATAATGAGGAAGCGCATTTATGGAGAGGTGTCGCTTATCTGAATAGTTTTATACTGAATGGAAAATTCACCAAATCAAATCCATACTACAAGAAGGCGCTGGCAGATCTTAATTATGTTTTATCAAAAGACGCTAAGAATTTCAATGCTCATTATTATAAAAGCATTCTGAACAGATGGGCAAGAAATTATACGCTTGCTCTTGAAAATATTGACATGGCTTTAAAAATTGATTCCAATGAAAAAGCGCTGGTAGAAAAAGGAAACCTGTATTACAATCAGCAGCAGTTTGATGAGTCAGTAAAATGTTATAATGAAGCATTAAGAATTAATGGGAAATGCTATGACGCTATCCAATGCAGAGGTTTTGCAAAATTAGAGCTGGAAAAAAGAGATGAGGCTGCAGAAGATTTTTTCCAGGCATATTATAATGGTGTAATGCCATATGAGTATTTCAAAAAATATACTTTAATCAGAACAGATTATTAGTTTATGGTCGACAGTCCACGGTCCACAGCCCATTAGCTCTTAATAAAATATCTACTCCATATTAGAGCTATAATCCGATGTACCACAAATCTTCTGTTGTGGACTATGGACTATCGACTGTGGACTAATACCCATATTTATCTTCCCACAATTTTTTAAGCCGCGCTCTCAATTCATTTTCACGCGCATTATTACCCGGATCGTATAACTTAGTACCTTTTATTTCATCAGGCAGGTATTCCTGCTTTACAAAATTATGATCATAGTCATGGGCATACTCATATCCTTTTCCATAACCCAGGTCTTTCATGAGTTTGGTAGGAGCTTTTCTGATGTGCAGGGGAACAGAAAGATCTCCATGCTGACGCACCAGATCCTGCGCATTTCTTATAGCCATATAAGAAGCATTGCTTTTAGGAGAGGCCGCAAGATAAGCTGTGCATTGCGAAAGTATAATATCGGATTCAGGATAACCGATTACCCTTACTGCCTGAATACAATTGGTAGCCATAACAATTGCAGTAGGATTGGCATTGCCGATATCTTCAGACGCGAGAATCACCAGTCTTCGGGCAATAAACTCCACATCCTCTCCTCCTTCTATCATTCTGGCCAGCCAGTAGATGGCACCATTGGGATCACTTCCGCGCACTGATTTTATGAAGGCAGAAATTACATCATAATGCATCTCTCCTTTTTTATCGTAAATAGCAACACGCCTTTGTGCTGCTTCCATTACTATCTCATTGCTGATCACTACTTCATTCGCATTCACATAATCTATCACCAGCTCAATTAGGTTAAGAAGTTTTCTTGCATCACCACCGGAAAGATTCAGTAAAGCTTCATATTCTCTGATCTCTACTTTTTTCTTTTTCATCTCTGCATCCGAGGCAAGTGCATTTTCAATTAATGATTTAAGATCATCTTTATCCAATGGTTTCAGCACATATACCTGGCACCTGGAAAGCAAAGCGGAATTTACTTCAAAGGAAGGGTTTTCAGTAGTGGCGCCGATTAAAGTAATCACTCCTTTCTCAACTGCTCCAAGGAGAGCATCCTGCTGCGACTTGCTGAAACGATGAATCTCATCTATGAATAAAATGGTTTTACTTTTTCCTTTAGCTTTCTCAATTACCTCTCTCACTTCTTTCACACCGGAGCTCACAGCGCTAAGGGTAAAAAAAGGAACTTTCAGCTGATGCGCAAGAATGTTCGCAAGAGTGGTTTTACCAACACCCGGCGGTCCCCATAAAATCATGGAAGGTACTATACCGGTTTCTATTACCTTTCTGAGCACACCATTTTTTCCTACCAGATGCTTTTGCCCTATAAAAGTATCCAGAGAGGTCGGTCTGATCCTTTCTGCAAGAGGTATTTCCCTGTTAATCATTATCTGAAAATTATTTTAAACAATATAAGAATTAGAGACCTTAAATAAAACCATGAGGCCTGAAACTTGTTTCTATAAAATAACTACTTTTGTGAATGAGGAATGAAACACTGAAGGCGCACGTTTTATTATTTTTTACTACTCTTGTTGCATGCTTTAACTATTCTATATCCAAAGAAGTAATGCCCGGATATATTTCTCCCTGGGGCATCATTGCTATCAGAGTTGTTTCTGCCGCCCTGGTATTTTTTATAATCCATTCTGTTTTCATTAAAGAAAGAATTCAAAGGGAAGATTACCTGCAGATTTTTTTATGCGCATTATTCGGAATCGCTTTAAACCAGCTGCTGTTCTATCAAGGCCTCAATATGACGAGCCCAATCAATGCATCCCTTATGATGATCAGCATTCCTATTATTGCGATCATCATCTCTGCAATTATTGTGAAAGAAAAAATTACATTTATTAAAATCCTGGGTATTATACTGGGTGCAACGGGCGCAGTTCTGTTACTGATTAATTCAGCCATCCGGTCAGGCAACAGCACCTTCACAGGCGATCTGCTGGTATTGCTCAATGCTACTTCTTATGGAATATTCCTGGTGCTTGTAAAACCTTTAATGGCCAGATACAATGCATTTACCCTCGTGAAATGGTTTTTCCTGATCGGAATGGTAATCGTTTTACCTTTCGGTCTTCCTGATTTATTTGAAGTGAAATGGAATGAAATACCAGGGACCATATGGCTGGCCATTGGCTTTATCGTAGTGTTCACTACCATTCTCAATTATTATTTCAATGTGGGGGTGATGAGATTTGTAAATCCATCCATTGCCGGAATATATATTTATCTGCAGCCTCCTATTACTTCCTTAATTGCTATTACCTGGGGGAAAGATGAACTCACTTTGGAGAAAGTGGCTTATTCAATTTTGATTTTAGTTGGAGTATACTTAGTGAGTAAGAAAAATAATTCTCAATTGTAAATTCTCAATTCTCAATTAATTTAAAATTGAGAATTGAGAATTAAGCATTTATAACTATAAATGTATCACCTCATCATACGCAGCCGCAGCGGCTTCCATGATGGCTTCAGACATGGTAGGGTGCGGATGCACAGATTTAATTATTTCATGTCCTGTAGTTTCAAGTTTTCTCGCTACTACTACTTCTGCAATCATCTCAGTTACATTGGCACCTATCATATGCGCTCCCAACCACTCACCGTATTTTGCATCGAAAATCACTTTGATGAACCCATCTTTTGCTCCGGCAGCACTTGCTTTTCCTGATGCAGTAAATGGAAACTTACCTACTTTAATCTGATATCCTTTTTCTTTGGCCTGCTTTTCTGTTAATCCGACTGAAGCGATTTCAGGAATGCAATAAGTACAGCCAGGAATATTTCCATAATTAAGAGGCTCAGGATTATGTCCGCAGAATTTTTCCACACAGATAATTCCTTCTGCAGAAGCCACGTGCGCAAGCGCCTGACCTTTTACAATATCACCGATGGCATATACGCCTGGAATATTTGTCCTATAATAATCATCCACTACTACTTTACCTTTGTCAACAGCAACGCCCACCTGCTCTAAGCCAATCCCTTCAATATTGGTGGCAACACCCACTGCTGAAAGCACGATATCGCATTCCAATGTTTTCTCTCCCTGCTCTGTTTTAACTTTCACTTTGCATTTAGCTCCTGAGGTGTCTACTGATTCCACAGTGGATTTAGTCATGATCTCCACTCCTGCTTTCTTGAAACTCTTTTCCAGTTGTTTGGAAATATCTTCATCCTCTACCGGAACAATGTTAGGCATAAATTCCACGATGGTAACTTTCGTACCCATGGTGCTGTAGAAATAAGCGAACTCTACTCCGATAGCTCCTGACCCTACGATTACCATTGATTCAGGAAGTTTCTCAAGCACCAGCGCTTTTCTATAGCCTATGATTTTTTTATCATCGATTTTCAGATTAGGAAGTTCGCGTGATCTTCCTCCGGTTGCCAGGATGATGTGGTCTGCACTATAGGTTTCTTTTTTTCCTTTATCGTCTGTCACTTCTACTTTCTTCCCGGCAGCCAGTTTACCAAAACCTGCGATATGATCGATTTTATTTTTCTTGAATAAGAACTGAATTCCTTTGCTCATACCGCCTGCTACATCGCGGCTTCTCTTTACCACAGAAGAAAAATCAGCAGAAGCATTCTGTACATTTATACCATAATCTTTGGCATGCTGAATATATTCAAATACCTGTGCGCTTTTCAATAATGCTTTGGTAGGAATGCATCCCCAGTTCAAACAGATACCACCAAGTTCGGCTCTTTCCACTACTGCTACTTTTTTGCCAAGCTGAGAAGCTCTTATAGCAGCCACATATCCGCCAGGGCCACTTCCAATCACAATTACATCGTACTTTGTAGAAGACATATAAATCAGGTTAGGTTTAACGGGGGCAAATTTAAGCTATTTTATGAATTGTTATATTCCTTCACGGCTAAAATGTTAAAGTCTCTTGCTATATCTTTACAATTCAACAAATTGAGGATTAAACAATTACCTTAAATTTTCAAATTTTAGAATTAATACCTTATTTTTGACACTTAAACATAAAAATTAACATGTCATTATTAAAAGGAAAAAATGTATTGGTAACCGGCGCTTCGAAAGGAATAGGCCGCGCTATCGCATTAAGAGCTGCTCAGGAAGGAGCAAACGTAGCATTTACTTACTTATCCAGTGTTGAAAAAGGACAGGCTTTGGAGAAGGAATTAAGTGCTTTAGGTATCAAAGCAAAAGGTTATCGCTCAGACGCTTCAATTTTATCAGCCGCAGAAGAACTTATCAATAATGTAGTGAGCGATTTCGGCAGCCTAGATGCACTGGTTAATAATGCAGGAGTTACAAGGGATGGATTATTAATGAGAATGTCTGAAGAGCAATGGGACACTGTTATCAATACAAACCTTAAGTCTGTTTTCAATCTTACCAAAGCTGCCATCAAGCCATTGATGAAGCAGAAATATGGTTCAATCATCAATATCACTTCGGTAGTAGGCATCAGAGGCAATGCAGGACAGGCTAATTACGCTGCTTCCAAAGCAGGTATTATAGGTTTTACCAAATCGGTAGCGCTCGAACTGGGTTCAAGAAACATCAGATCCAATGCCGTTGCACCAGGATTTATTGAAACCGAAATGACCGGAGTACTGGATCCTAAAGTAGTGGAAGCATGGAAAGAAAGCATTCCCTTAAAAAGAGCGGGATCGCCTGACGATGTAGCGGATTGTGTTATTTTTCTTGCCTCAGATTTATCAAAATATATCAGCGGACAGGTTCTTCAGGTAGATGGAGGAATGCTAACATAGTACAGAGTATTGAGTGCTGAGTATAGAGAATTATAAAATATTCAGCTCAATCGGTCGTTTTACTCATTACTCAAAACTCAGCACTCTGCACTCATAAATACATGGATAAACTAAAAATATATACCGAATATTCTCCCTGGTTTATTCCATTGTGTTTTCTTGCGGGTTTCATTTACGCCTATGTGCTTTATCAGAAAAAAAGTCCGTGGAGCGTAACCGTTAACAGAATACTTTTCGCGACAAGATTCATTCTTGTTTCCCTGCTATTCTTTCTTCTCATCGGTCCTTTAATCAAGTACTTTAAGAACTATGTAGAGAATCCTACTGTGGTACTGGCAATCGATAACAGTCAGTCTGTAAAATACACCAATGATACAGCAGTCCTTAATGCTTTAAAGAATTCACTTAATGGTTTTGTAGAAAACTTAAAGAAAGATGACATCAAAGTTAATCTTCAACTGCTTGATAAAACCATTCAGCAGGATGAATTGAAGAATTTTAATTTTGATTATCCTGCCACCAACCTCAGCGGCCAGCTAAAAGAAATTGAATCCAATTTCGAGAACAGAAATCTTGCAGCCATCGTGATGGTGTCTGATGGAATTTACAATCAGGGTTTGGCGCCGAATTACAATGAATATAACTTTCCGATTTTTACAGTAGGACTGGGAGATACCGTTCCCAGGAAAGATATCAATATAAAAACCGTCTTATATAATAAGATCAGTTACCAGGGCAATCAGTTTCCAATCGTAGCCGAAATATTTAATTACCAGTTTAAAAACCAGGATGTCTCTATACTGCTAAAACAAGGTAAAAATGTATTGCAGAAAAAAACCATCCGCACTACACGTGAGTCGGGTGTAACAGAAGTAGAATTTTTACATTCTTCCGAAGAAAAAGGACTGCAGCATTATATCATAGAAACAGTACCTTTGAAAGGAGAATTTACGACCAGAAATAATATCGCACATGTCTATATTGATATTATCGAGGCCAAAGAAAATATCCTGATCGTAGCGCTTGCACCGCATCCTGATATTAAAGCAATAAAAAGTGCCCTGGAGGCCAAAGAAAATTATGTAATAGAAACTTATATTCCCGGCCTTAATGAATATAAGGAGAATAAATACGATGTGGTCATCTTTCACCAGATCCCTGACTTCGGAGCGACTGCTAAAAACCTGCTGGATAAATTTTTAAAAGATCAGACTTCATTGCTTTTCATTGCCGGCAATCAAAGTCATCTCGGCGTTTTAAATAACCTCAACCCTATTTTAAAATTTAACATCCGCAGAGGGCAATGGGACAATGTAACTCCCGGTTACAATGCCAATTTTGAAAAATTTAAAATTGAGCCGGAAGAACAAACCATTATCAATTCTTATCCTCCGGTAAGTGTACCATTCGCAGATTTTACTTTAAAAGAGAATTCCGACGTAGTATTATATCAGAAAATCGGAAGTGTTGCCAGCAACAAGCCTCTGCTGGTAGTAAATAATTCCAATAATAAAAAGTCTGCTATGTTCCTGGGCGATGGATTGTGGGAATGGAGACTGACCGAATACAGCATAAACAAAAACACCATAGTATTTGATAAGCTGGTCAGCAATCTTATTCAATATCTTTCCTCTAAGGAAGACAAAAGAAGATTCAGAGTATATCCTATACAGAATGAATTTTTCTTAACAGACAGAGTGATTTTTGAAGCAGAGATATACAACGACATTTATGAAAAAGTATATGGTCAGAAAATAGATCTCAAGATCACCGATGAAGATGGAAAAGCAATTGCATATTCCTTTGTAAACAGTGAAAATAATTCAAGGGTAGAATTAAAAGGATTAAAGTCTGGTATATATAAATATTCTGCTACTACCACCCTGGATGGAAAAGTGGAAAAAAATGAAGGTGAATTTACTATTAGAGAACTTATGCTGGAAGCCATCAATACCACAGCCAATCACCAGTTATTAAAATCTCTGTCGTACCAAACCAAAGGACAGTTTTATTTCACTGATCAATTTGATGCCTTGGCTAAATACCTGAAAGAAAATAGCGCGAAAAGCATTATTCATACCAATGAAGAATTTGTAGAGCTGATCCATTTGCCCTGGCTCTTTTTTGTGATTCTTGCACTTGCAAGCTTCGAATGGTTTATGCGAAGGTATAAAGGGGCTTATTAATTTGTAGTCCACAGTCAATAGTCGACAGTCCACAGCTTTCCAGTTTTTAATAGCTCTATTTATTCAGGTCTTCCATGTACCATGAACTAGACCACGGACTATTTATCCACATTCCCTAAACTTTATTAATTTTTCCTGAGTTGATTTATATAGAACCAAACCTGAAAGGTTATGCGGCTAAGAAAAATCAATTCCAGGATTGTTCATGCAGTAGGTTACGACCCGGCATATCTTCTGCTGGAAGTAAGATTCAGAATTTCTAAAAAAATTTATGGTTTCTTAAATGTACCCAAACAAGTGTACGATGATTTTATGAAAGCCAGATCGAAAGGACAATTCTTTAATTATTATATAAAAAACAACTATACGTTCATTGAAATAAAAGAGCCGGCACATTAGCCGGCTCTTTTATTTTTTCAATTTTGTTTTTATTTTATAATTGTCAGGAAACTTAAATATGTCATCAGGAACCTCGGCCTGATCCACCTTCACCGCTTTCATCATTTTGCTATCTCCTTCCTGTGTCCATTGATGCAGCAGGCATATGCTTTTCCATCCACAGCGCTTTAAAGTAAATTTTATATCTGGTAACTCCCATAAATAAATTTCACATCTTTTTCCGGCAACGGTATCTTCCAGCGCCGACTTCCTGGTATAAGGCATACCATTATAGATAGGTGTAAATAAAAACATTTCCGGTGTTGACTGTACCTCTTTCACTATTTTCTTCCTGTGATCTAAAGTGTATCGAACAGAGTCTGAAAAAACATCAGAGCTTATTATTTTTCCATCTAATCCTTCATAGTAATCTATTCTCTGCCGGTTGCCATACCTGCTGAAACTAAGTACTACTTTATTTTGGGGAAGGTCTGTTTTTCCTTCCAGCTCAGATTCATAAGTTATAATTCCGGATTTGATATCATATACTGCATTTTTAGTAATAGGCTCTGCCAGGATTTCCTTTGTTGTATCAATGGTCCCGGCAACAGTATCGACAGAAGGTTTATCTACAATGTTTTCTTTCTTTTTTTCTTCGGACTCCTGAGTACAGGAGAAAAAAAGAATCAGGCAAAAAAATAAAATATTTATTTGTTTCATATAAAGAAAATGGATTGACAATACTCTACTGTTAATTACTGCCCTCCGGTTTACGAAAAATGAATTAATTTATTGCTCCAATTACCATCAACAAGATCCTTCGCTACGCTCAGGATGACAAAGAGAAGCTGATCACGTCTTAATAATAAAAACGCCCCTTGCGGGGCGTTTTATAATCTAAATATTAATTATTATTCAGTATCCTTTTCTTTTTCTACTTTTTTCTTCTTCACCTTCAGCGTCAGGCCTTCGCTCTTTCCATCATAGTCAGCCATAATGGTATCACCTTCCTGAACTTCCCCTTTAAGGATTTCTTCCGCTACAGGATCTTCAAGGTATTTCTGAATGGCCCTGTTCAAAGGCCTTGCTCCATAGGATGGATCATAACCTTTTTCCGCAAGGAAGTCTTTTGCTTTATCAGTAAGCTCTACAGTATATCCGAGTGTGAATATTCTTTTGAACACGCTCTTCAAAGTGATATCAATTACTTTATGGATATCTTCCCTGGTGAGAGAGTTGAATACAATCACATCATCTAACCTGTTAAGGAACTCCGGAGAGAAAGCTTTTCTCAGCGCATTCTGGATAGTACCTTTCATCAGGTCATCCATATTTTCTGTTTTTGCTTTCGTAGCAAAACCGATTCCTGCACCGAAATCTTTCAGGTCTCTTGCCCCGATATTGGAAGTCATGATGATAATTGTATTTCTGAAATCCACTCTTCTGCCTAATCCGTCTGTCAGAATACCATCGTCCAATACCTGTAACAATAAGTTGAATACATCAGGGTGAGCTTTTTCTATCTCATCTAAAAGAACCACACTGTATGGTTTTCTTCTGATCTTCTCAGTAAGCTGTCCGCCTTCTTCGTATCCCACATATCCCGGAGGCGCTCCTACCAGTCTTGATACAGAGAATTTCTCCATGTATTCACTCATATCAATTCTTACTAAAGAATCTTCTTTATCGAAAAGATATGTAGAAAGTACTTTTGCAAGCTCTGTTTTACCTACCCCGGTAGGACCAAGGAAGATAAATGAGCCTATTGGTTTTTTCGGATCTTTCAATCCAACCCTGGTTCTCTGAATTGCTTTTACAAGTTTTTCAATCGCCTCGTTCTGGCCGATTACTTTTGCCTTCAATTCATTACCCATTCCAAGAAGTTTCTGTCCTTCGTTCTGAGCAATTCTGATGACAGGTATTCCTGTCATCATGGCAATTACCTCAGCTACGTTCTCATCTTTTACGGTATATCTTTTCTTCTTGGTCTCTTCTTCCCAGCGAAGTTTTGCATTGTCCAGCTGCTCAAGAAGTTTTTTCTCCTTATCTCTCAATTGTGCAGCTTCTTCGTACTTCTGGCTCTTAACAACTTTATTCTTTTCCTTTTTAATATTTTCAATCTGCTCTTCCAACTTCACGATATCACCGGGAACGTGAATGTTGTTGATGTGTACACGCGCACCTGCTTCATCAAGCACATCTATGGCTTTATCAGGCAGGAACCTGTCGCTGATATATCTGTCAGACAATTTCACACAAGCGTCTATCGCTTCAGGTGTATAATTCACATGGTGATGTTCTTCATACTTCTCCTTGATGTTATTGAGGATCTCAATAGTCTCTTCCGGAGTAGTAGCATCTACCATTACTATCTGGAATCTTCTTGCCAGAGCGCCGTCTTTTTCTATATACTGACGATACTCATCAAGTGTAGTAGCGCCTATGCATTGGATGTCTCCCCTTGCTAAAGCAGGCTTGAACATATTGGAAGCATCCAGAGAACCGGAAGCACCGCCGGCGCCCACGATGGTGTGAATTTCATCAATGAAGAGAATCACTTCAGGAGATTTTTCCAGCTCGTTCATCACGGCTTTCATTCTCTCCTCAAACTGTCCTCTGTATTTTGTACCTGCCACCAGGGAGGCCAGGTCAAGCGTTACCACTCTTTTGCCAAAAAGTACCCTTGATACTTTTTTCTGTACAATCCTCAGAGCAAGACCTTCTGCAATAGCAGTCTTACCTACTCCGGGCTCACCGATAAGTATCGGGTTGTTTTTCTTTCTGCGGCTTAAGATCTGCGCAACCCTTTCAATTTCTTTTTCTCTTCCTACTATAGGATCCAGCTTTCCGTCATCGGCAAGCTTGGTAAGATCACGTCCGAAGTTATCCAGCACCGGGGTTCTGGACTTTTCAGTAGTCTTGGAAGATTCTTTTCCGGAGGAGCCTGAGCTTCCGAAAATTCTCGAACTGTCTTCATCTCCTTCGTCGGTGTCACCACCTTGTGCAGAAGGATTGTTAACATGGTATTCGAGTAATTCTTTTATCACGTCGTAGTTCACTTCAAATTTTTCTAATATCTGTGTGGCAATATTATCTTCATCTCTTAAAATAGACAAGAGCAGGTGCTCCGTACCTATAAGCTCGCTCTTGAAAATTTTTGCTTCAAGGTAAGTGATTTTTAAAACTTTTTCAGACTGTCTCGTCAAAGGAATTTTATCCAGGTTTTTTACATTCCCTGTAGCAGTACCTTTGATTGCATTTTCTACAGCCAGCCTCAGCTCATCAAGGGAGAGACCCAGCTTTTTCAAAAGTCCGACTGCGACTCCTTCACCTTCGCGAATCATCCCAAGCAGGATATGCTCTGCGCCGATGTAATCATGGCCTAAGCGAAGCGCTTCCTCTCTGCTCAGAGAGATTACTTCTTTTACCCGGTTTGAAAATTTTGCTTCCATATTTTCTTTTTTAGGAGCCTAGTCGCTAGCTAGTTTTTAATCCTTTTAATTATTGTAAATCTATACGTTTTTTCTTTTAATTTCTATTATTTACGCTTTTTTATTGTCTTTTTTTTAGAACAAAGTCCCGGAAATATTTGTTCGTCAGACGTCCCTTTTACTCCTCTTTAAAATTTCCCCGGCATTAGTTCCCTCACAAAAAAGCAGATCAATAATACTTAAATCAGGCACAAAATTGCTGCCAAATAATTGGGTATAAGGAGTCCATGTAATGATATACGGACTATTGTCCTTTTTAGGACTGATCTGCGACCTTAAATCGATTTTATTTTCGGGTTTTTTCTCATAGAACGAAGTAAATCCGATTTTTTTATCCACCCTTAATAATTTAAGACAAAGTGTCATTAATTCTATATTCAGATCGAATAGAAACCGGTGCTTTTTATAAAGAATATCATGAAAAAATTCAGCATAATATTCAAAAAAAGGGGCCTTGCCATATCCGGATTTTATCGCTCCCCAATGCACATTCAGCCATTTCTGGCTATAATCTATCTCCACTTCCTTTATTAATACCTTTCTGCCAAGATTTATAACCGGTACAGACAAAATATCCACTTTATTGGCTGTAAGAATATGACAGCGGTTTCTGTAAGTTTGTTTCTGAAAATTTTCGCAGGATTCGATGAGAATATGATCATTCTGAAGAATATGAAAGAAATATTCCAGGTTGGGCAGGTAATGGGATTCGATAAGTAAGGGTTCTGTCATAGTGCAGAGTGCTCAGTGCAGAGTGCTCAGAAAACCTGTGGGTTCTATTAGCCCTGTGCCTATTGCCCTATTATGCTTATATTTAATAAATTTTGCAATAATGCTTTTTATAAAAATTCTTTCCAAACTTCCATTTCCCATTTTATACCTGATCTCAGATTTTTTGTACCTGATGACCTATCATATTTTCAAATACAGGATGAAAGTAGTGAGAGGAAATTTAAAAGCTGCCTTCCCTGAAAAAAGTGAAAAAGAAATCAACGCCATTACCAGAAAATTTTACAGAAACCTTTGCGACCTGGTTGTCGAAATCTTAAAAACTTTATCCCTCTCGGAAAAAGAATTAACCAAAAGAGTTCTGATAAACAATATAGAAATTCCTTTGAAATATCTTTCAGCCGGACAATCCATCATTGTATTAACAGGACATCTGTACAATTGGGAATGGTTGCTTTCTGCCTGCATGGTCAAAGGAAAATTTCCTATAGATGCTATTTACAAACCATTAAGCAGCAAATTTTCAGATAAGCTCATGCTGAAGATCAGAAGTAAATTTGGCGCTACTCCTGTAGCTATGAACGACACCCTGCGTGAACAGGTAAAGAAAAAAAATATTCCGCATACACTCGCCATGGTGGCCGATCAAACGCCTCTTAAAAATGAAATACAACATTGGGTAAAATTTTTCAATCAGGATACTCCTTACTATGTCGGGGCGGATAAGATCGGCAAAATGCTTGGCATGCCGGTATTCTTTGCAGGGATGAAAAAAATAAAAAGAGGGCATTATGAAATTTACTTCAAAAAGATAGCCGAAGCACCTTACCAGGGTGAAGGATTTCCCGTAACAGATCAATTCAATAAAATGCTGGAAGAAGAGATACGTAAAGAGCCGGCCGGATGGCTGTGGTCGCACAGAAGGTGGAAACATAAAAAAGTGCAGGGTGCAGAGTAATGAGTGCAGAGTAATGAGTGCAGAGTAATGAGTGCAGAGTAATGAGTGCAGAGTAATGAGTGCAGAGTACTCATCTCTCAACACTCATCACTCTGCACTTATAAAAACTCCTCGATATTCCCCATCCCCTCTCTCACCACTTCAAACTCATCATTGGTACAATCTATCATGGTGGAAGGAGTAATATTTCCAGGGCCGCCGTCTATGATAATGTCGATCAGCTTATGATACATCTCATAGATCATTTCCGGATCAGACGGATATTCATTGATGGCATCATTGTCATCCTTGATGGAAGTAGTGATGATTGGATTTCCTAATTCTTTTACGATTTCACGTGGGATATTATTATCCGGTATTCTGATACCAACCGTATTCTTCCGGGTGTTTAAAATCTTTGGCACCTTATTACTTGAATTGAGAATAAAAGTAAAAGGGCCGGGAAGTGATTTCTTCATTACCTTAAACACATTCGTAGGAAGATTTTTAGTGTACTCAGAAATATGGCTCAGGTCATAACAGATGAAAGAGAGATTGGCTTTTTGCGGATTTAAATTTTTCAGCCGGCAGATTCTTTCCACTGCTTTGGTATTGTGTATATCACAGCCAAGGCCATATATAGTATCTGTAGGATAGATCACCAGTCCGCCTTCACGCAGAACTTCCACTACCTCTCTTATTTTATTAGGCTGCGGATTGTCGGGGTTAATGCTTAGAAGTCTGGCTTTCATGTCGCAAAGATATAAGGCAAAAGGCAAGAGGCAAGAGGCATTAGTGATTAGTTTCTATAGACTATAGCCATTAGTAATTTTCTTTCTCCATGCGGAGTTAAAAAAAAGACGGATCCATACAAAGTAAAATATCTTCCCATACCACCTTATGCCTCTTGCCTATTCCCTAATTCCTTTGGCCTAATGAAAACAAATCCTTATTTTTACCCTCCATATGAGAATAAGCAGGTCCCTAAAAATTGTATTCATTGTCTTTGCATTTATTGCAGTATCCTTTTCTTACTATTTCTACCAGATGTTCTTTACATCTAATGTACTGAACGGTAAGGACAAAGTTTACACAGACACTGTACTTTACATTCCCACAGGAGCTACTTTCCAGACTGTAAAAGATTCACTGGAAAAGAAAGGCTTCATCAGCGACAAAGCTTCTTTTTATTTCCTGGCGAAAATTTTAAAGTATCCTGAAAATGTAAAGGCGGGAAGGTACCTGCTCAAAGTCAAGTCATCCAACATTGACGTGATCAACAAACTGAAGAAAGGCGAACAGGACCAGGTGAAACTTACTTTCACCAACATACGCCTGAAAAGAGAGCTGACTGCCAAACTCGGCGCTGCCCTTGAACCTGCTGCGCAGGAGCTTGACAGCCTGATGAAAGAGCCGGCATTTGTAAGCCAGTTCGGTTTCGACACTACTACGATCATGACCATGTTCATCCCCAACACTTATTATTTTTACTGGAACACTTCTGCTAAAAATATTTTCAAGAGGATGCACACCGAATATAAAAACTTCTGGACGGCAGAGCGTTTACAAAAGGCAAAAGACATTGGCCTTACGCCTGTGGAAGTAAGCATCATGGCTTCGATCGTGCAGGCAGAATCACAGTACCAACCGGAGAAAGCCAGGATTGCCGGAGTATATTTAAACAGGATAAGAACAGGAATGCCTTTACAGGCGGACCCCACTTTGGTTTTTGCATTGGGTGATTTCACCATCAAAAGAATTTACTTCGCGATGAAGGAGCTGGAGTCCCCGTACAACACTTATAAACATTTAGGATTACCACCCGGACCAATCAATTTACCTTCCATTAAAACACTCGATGCCGTTTTGAATGCAGAGAAACATAAATATTATTACTTCTGTGCAAGTGAAGCTTTGAACGGCACACATAATTATGCAGAGACTTTATCCGAACATGAAAGAAATGCGGAGAGATATCGCAAAGCGCTGGACAAATTAAACATCCGCTGATATGATCACCTATGATGTACAGGTAAGAGTGCGCTATGCGGAAACCGACCGGATGGGCTATGTCTATTATGGAAATTATGCTACTTACCTCGAAGTTGCCCGCGTAGAGACACTAAGATATATAGGCATCAGCTATAAAGAGATTGAAGATTCGGGCATTATGCTGCCGGTGGGGGAATATAAAACCAAATTTATCAAACCCGCCAAATACGATGATTTACTTACCATAAGGACCTATATCAAAAACAAACCCGGCGTTCGCATCGTATTTGAATATGAAGTCTTTAATCAGGATAATGTTTTACTGAATACTGCCGAAACAACTTTAGTTTTTGTAAATTCACAAACGGGCAGGCCCTGCCAGGCCCCTGAGCAGCTTCTCAAAATGATGGAAGCTCATTTTAAATAGGAACAATGCTTAAACACCTGCAAACATTATTTTTTGCCTCCAAAGCCTATGATTCTATCATCAGCAAGGTTAAGCGGACTTATATTACCAGGCACAGGGTTTCTTTGTACAGGTTTCTCCAGATATTATTTGCGCAGATCAGGAAAGACAATATACCGGAAAGAGCGAGCTCCATGGCATTTAATTTTGTGCTTTCTGTTTTCCCTGCCATCATTTTTATTTTCACGCTCATCCCTTACATACCGATCGAAGATCTGCAGGCGAAGGTAATGTTTGCGCTTAAGAATATGCTGCCTATCTCTATGTATAATGGAGTAGCTGCGGCCATATATGATATCATTCATATTCCTCACGGAGGTTTGCTTTCTTTCGGGTTTTTCTTTGCAGTCTTTACAGCTACCAATGGTATTATGGCCATGATCACTGCTTTCAACCGCTGTTATAAAAGCTCGGAGACGAGAAATTATTTTAAAAGAATTATCACTGCCATCACGATTGTATTCTTCCTGGTATCTATTTCTTTTCTGTCCATTTTCGCAGCAGTAGCTACCAGGCATTACCTGCAGGAGATACATATGAGCAAGGAGTTTTTGTATTATGTCGTAGTGGTATTAAAAAATTTATTTTTCTACGGGGTGTTTTATGTAGCGGTAAGTCTTATATACTTTGTGGCGCCGGCAGTTTCGGTGAGGTGGAAATTTTTTTCCAGCGGCTCATTGATCTCTTCCCTGCTGATCGTGCTGTTCACTTTAGGGTTTTCCACATATATAAACAGCTTTGACTCCTATAATAAACTGTATGGCTCAATAGGCGCTTTTATTGCGGTAATGCTGTGGTTTTACGCCATTTCCATTGGCTTACTGATTGGTTTTGAAATCAATGCGAGCCTGGACCTGGCGAAGCGGGAGTTATCTAAAAAGGTAATTCCTGAGCCCTTGGAAGCGATCAGTGCTTCATAAAATTGTAAAATTCCTTTGCTCTTTCATGGCCAATAGGTAATTTCGTAACCCGTTTAGATGAAACGGCTGATACTGACACTATTTATTAAGCATATTTTGACCGATTAACCTAGAGAGATGGATCCCAAAGGGATCCCGTTGGGACAGAGCGGTCGTCCCGACAGCTATCGGGAGCGGCGAATCTTAGTGAAGTATTCTTATAAAGAAAATATTAAAATTATTTGACCGACAATACCTAGAGAGATGGCAGAGCGGTCGAATGCGGCGGTCTTGAAAACCGTTGACCCTTCGCGGGGTCCGGGGGTTCGAATCCCTCTCTCTCTACAGGACGGGATTGATCGAGGTTTTTCTCTTTCAATCCCTTTTTTTTGCCTCCACAAGTTGCTGACAATTCAGCAATTAGCTCAAGAACAACATTGATGTTAGAGGTTCGATAATCGTCATTTTCTTTGTCGAACAAAATGCCTTCAGGAAAGAGCATATTTTGAAGCATTTTCTTCTCTTCGGAATCACCATTTACCCACAGATTAGCTAATTGTGAGGCAATTACAACACTCTTTTCGATAAGCTCGGAGGGGTTCGATAATTTGACCTCCATCCTTTGAAGTTCTTCCTCTTTTTCGCTGATTTCCTTCTTCAATTTAGGGGCTAATTTATCATATAAATCCCTATCGATTTCACCGAAAGCAAAGCGTTCTTCCAGCTTAGAAAGCTTCTCCTGTAGCTCGTGGAATTTGATCTTTAAACTCTTCTGATTCTCTAATTCCGTACCTGATATTTCATTGAAGGTTCTTTCCATTTGCTTTGTGATAGCAGGGATGAATTCAGGCTTGATCTGATAGCGTTCCAATAATGCTTTAAACTTGTAGTGCATCTTATCTACGCTTCGGTTACACTTGCATCCAGGTCTGTTGCATTTGTAGTAATAGAAGTGCAATACCTTACCGTTTTTAAGCTTCTTCTTTCTTAAATAACCTGTAAATGGAGAACCGCAATCTGCACACTTTATGAATCGTTTCATTGGCACGAATTCATCCTCTTTGCTCCATTTAAAACCTTGTGCATTTCTCTCTAAGAGGTTGTTCACGGCAAGAAATAATTGCTCGGTTACGATGGGTTGATGCTTACCTTTTACAAGCTGACCTTCCAATAAGTTATGAGAAATGAAGCCACAATAGAAAGGATTCCTGAAAAGCTCTGTAAGCTTCTTAGCGCATATCTTAAAGCCAACCTTACGAAGCCTTTCTGCAATCTGTATATTGGTAAGATCTTCTTTGAGCTTCATCATAAAGGCTTGCTTTACAAACTTACCTTCGTCATTTATAATAATAACTTGGTTCTTGCTTCTGTAAGGATGGGCATAAGAATAGCCTCTTGGTACTACACCAATCCACTCTCCCCGGAGAAGCTTTTCCCTCATGCCGGTAACAGACTTTTCTCTTCTTAGATCGTTGTCGTACTTACTAAAGATGAACTGGATATTCTGTTGCAATACTCCCGATACTGTTGAAACGTCTATCGGTTGAGTTACTGCAAGGATTGATATACTTTTGGACTAATTGTAAAAAAATTAATTATCAACATTTAATAAAACCAGCTATATGAAATTTAGTACAGCCCTTCTCATTGATGACGACCCTATAAATAATTTCCTTAGTTATGCTGTTTTAATCAGAGCTAAAATTGTAAAAGATATTCAAATAGAAAGCAATGG
>JAIERY010000029.1 GCA_019746425.1 Cytophagaceae bacterium | reverse complement strand
AAAACATTCCGTTTACATTGGGAAACCGGAGGTTTAAAGCTTATTTTAGTCGGACAATAATGATAAAAAATATTTAACCCCTGATAAACAGTGAGAGATTTTCTAAAGACCTCAATGCCATCAATGGAATAAATTTTAATGATGGCATTATAAGATTTTTCTGCATTCAATTCTATTTTGAATTTGTCTTCAAAAGGATTGGGGATAATGCTGGCGTCTGAATTGCTCACTGCAGGATTGTTAACAGCAAGCGTAGCACAATTGCCCGGGATGTTTGCATCCAGCCAGTTTAATCTGTTTTGAATCCATGTCTTAAGTTCCTGCACTTCTCCGGCATAAGTTGCCGGCTGGGGCCATGGATTAGGCCAGACATATGTTCCCAAAATCGGCCAAGTTTCAAAATTTCTTTGCTGCGCTTCATTTAAATAGGCTGCCACAGAATCAATATAATTATAAAGGTAAGTTGTATTCAGACAGGTCTGCCGCATCTGGCTATAAGTACATCTGAGATTATTTTTAAAAAGAGTATCCTGCATAAAGCGTCCCCACCATGCCGGAACCTGGTAACCGTCAAAGCCGCAAACATCACCGAACCTGTAAGCCCAGCCGCTTACCACACTCCCATTGCAGTAATCAGCATTATGCCATCCAAGGTCATAATCCCAGGGTGGGCCTATGGATAATTTTCCTCCATCTGAAAATTTTTCTTTATATAAATAAGTGCTCAGCCGATACCCGTCTACGTTCTTGCTCAGCTCATTCAGAATAAAATATTTTATAAAAGATGATTCATCGGCAAAACTTCTCCAGCCTGTAACATTGTCATACAGGTCTCCGGTGAATAAAGCAGTCTCAAATGCACCCACAAAACTTTGTATGTATTGCTCCTGCTCAGGTTGAATATCATTGCCTGAAGGATATTCATATTGGAAATAGATACTTTGTCCGACCGGATTCACCATAGGTGCGTATGCAGAAGTCCATCCTGCACCGCCGCTACCCGTGTTTTTATCTATCTTCAACAGATAGCCTCCTGTCAAAGCATTGCCGGCAATATCTGTGCTTTTTAATTTTGCAATATCCACCCGGCTGGAATCTCTTTTTATTTTTTCCATCAGAACATAAACTCCTAAATATTCCTGATTCACGATCAGCTCAACATACCTGGTACGCGGTGCGTAATTTCCAAAATCGTTAAATAATTTATAAGAAAGTACATTGTTCATTAAGCTTTTATCAGAATAGCTTGCGCTGAGTATCCAATCGCTTTCTGCCGGCATACCTATTAAGGATACAGATGTATCAAGCCCTATATTATTCCACGTTTCAAAACCATAACTTTTTTTCGGGAAGCTGGAAGAACTGGATCCGCGCTGCTCGATCCCTATTTTTCCATTGTAATTATTAAAAGGATCAGTGATATCATTTCTCACACCAGGGCCATTGTAAATAATACCCATATCCGCCATAATTTTCGGGTCATCAGCTATTCCAGGGCCTCCCGTATTAATGATCACAATGGGAAGGTTGGAAGAAGCAAGAGGATACAAAGGTGCAGGAGCATTACCAAAGGTAAGCTTCCATGAAATTAAATTTCCCTGATCAGTGATATAATAATCATAAATACGAAGTTTCCAGGTACCATTTCCATTCTGGCCATTATTAACATTTCCCAGGCGCTGCTGCGGACGGTAAGTGCCACTGAATGGTCCGCTTCCGGAGGTGATAGATGAAGCAGCAGAATGATTGAAACAGGTATTACTATAATTATCACTATCTGCGCCATTATTAGCGCTCAAAATCACTTCTGTATTGTCTGGAGAAATTAAGGTGATAGTGAGATCAGAATTGTAGGTATGCTGAATATTCACACATACTGTTTCCAGGCCAAACACATCATTGACTGCCGAAGGAGATAAACCGCTAACCGTTAAGGAAAATTCTATATCGTTTGTTCCATCATCAGGAATCAGTCCGCCTGAGCCACTATACGTTTGGGCGCCCGCCTTTGCAGATAAAAAAATACAGAATATGGCTATAGCCCTTAGCATTGGTTTATTTTTTCACTAACAATTTAAGTATTTATCAGACAGGATATACTATAAGAGAGTTGCTTTTTCATTAATCGCAGGCAGGAATTGTACCTTTCTTGAAAAGCGTTAGATTAAAAAATCATTTATTGGAATTTTTCGCTGGTAAAGTCATTTACTTCTTTTCCGTTTCCGCGATAATCACCCCGAATTCTCCGCCCAGGTCATTCCAGTTTTTTTGAGGGAGGTACATTTTAGAAACAAATCCATCCAGGTAAAGGGCATTATTGCATTTAAGATAATCTTTAAATACTGTGGCCATTTCATAAAAGGTGACCTTCTCTTTAGATATGACAAAGTATAATTCATGTTCCGATAATATTCCTACCCCGTTCCTGATATGTACGTTTTGAGAAGCTTTGTTGAATGCATGGTGAATCCTTCCATCAATTACCAGCATAGGTCCGGATTGCGTGGCATATAAAATATTCCGTGAGGAAAATTTCTCTGTCTGAGATATGCCTGCTTTATTTTCTTTAGTAATAAAAAAAACTCCATTGGGCTTCATATAGAAATTTCCTTCACCTGATAATTGATTCAATGGCCTTATCGTTTTTCCGTTTTCTATGTATAACCCCAAAGGAGAATAGTCTGTCTGATACATTCCTCCATTCATCGCAAATTTTAAATTCCTGTTTTGCTTTTCAAGTGAGGTCTTTAAATTTTTAAAACTGTTGTAATTTTTACCAGAGCTGTCTTTCAGAAAAAATTCTATTTTTTGTTTCCGCAAATCAACTTTGTATATCTCAAATTTGGTAAGATCAACACAGGGATGAAAGTTGAGATAAATAGTAAAAATGAATACTGATGCAAAAAGTAATATAAAAAAGTATCTCAGGAAACGTATATTCATTTTTATTATTAATACCATAATAACGAAATGGTAAACTCCATATTGAATCTGTGAGACATTATTATTTTAGTGTGTTTACGGAAGGAAAAATTAATAGCCCATCCCTTAAGGGATGGGCTATTAATAAAAAATGCTTTATGTATTTAATATTTTATAATTTTCCTGATAAAAAATTCATCACCGCAAGTGACTTTAATTACGTACAGGCCTGATTTCAATGCCTTCCCGATTTTAACAGTACTATTATTCGAAAAAATTTCTTCGGAGATAATTTGCCCACTGGAATTTTCCAGTACAACTTTTACAAAATCCTCGCTTGAATTATTCAGCTTGATTTCAAATTCATCGTTGAATGGATTAGGGAAGATATTAAGATCTATGTCATCTGTCGTCACTTTTACAGTCTGACTGAAATGAAGAGAGCCATCCAAATCAAATTGAGCAACCCGGAAAAAAATCAAATCCCTGGTACTACCGGTCCAGTTGTAAGTTGTCGCTTCTGTGCTATTTCCCTTAGAGCTTACTTTCCCAAGTGTCGTAAAATAAGTACCGTCTGCAGAGCCTTCAACAATAAAATAAGAATTATCTTTTTCTGAAGCTGTAATCCATGAAACAGAAGTAGCGGATTTTGTTTTTTCAGCTTCTATCTTTTCCCAGATCACCGGCAATGTACATGGCGGAGCAGGAGCACTCCAGTTACCCCAGGTAGTGCTAATATGGTTTTTAATACAATAAAGTAAAGAATAGCATCCCGGAGGACCTCCGGCTGTAGAACCTCCCGGGCAATTATTATTATCCTGAGTTAATTCCCAGATAATAAGTCCTCCGTAACCTTGTGTTCTCGCAAAATCTATTTTAGACTGCATGTTTGTACATCCGCTTCCTCCTGTAGGCCAATAGGTAGCATTATTATACCTTGTATTCACATTACCTATGGAATTAAATGCTACAAAAGAATTATCATAAAACCCAACTCCGATCCCCATTTTAGATTTTGGCCATGTAGGAAAATCTGCAGTCCAGTCTCCCATAGCTTTTACTACCAGGTTATAATGCTGATGACTGGAAAAGCTGCATGGAGCAGCGCCAATATTGCCATCGTAAGTCATCACATTTATAAAATCTACAATGTTCATTACGTTGGCATTGATATAATCCGTATGCGCAGGGTTCCAGCACGCTTTAGGGATTACGTCCGTATAACCTCCCCCCACTGCAATAGTAATTTCATAATACTTACAATCTGCCAGCTTCATGGAATCAATTTTCTGTCGCATTTTTGCAAGCATGGCTTCATGAGCATTAAGCTGCGCTGCTCCTGAAGGAAATTCCCAATCCAGATCCCATCCATCAATATTTTTATTTTTGATAAAAGTGCATAGTGAATTACAGAAAGTATTAAGTTTGGATGGTGTCGTGGCAATGCTATACAAGCGGGTGTTTAATGTTCCATCTCCGCCCGGTGCTCCGCCTGTTACTATAAATATTTTAATATTAGGATTTACCAGCCTTGCCCTTGCCACCACATTATCAAAATTGGTGACATTGAACCAGGCAAATGGATCTCCGGTAGTATTCCAAAGAGTACCATCTGAAGTACCCCCTCCTAAATCCCGTGGATTCATAGAGAAATAATACAGATGGGTCATATTCCCATATTGAATAGTGGTGTAATTAGAAATCCCATAATTATAGTTGGGGAAATAGCCAATGATTCTTTGAGAAAAGCCTGCAAAGGTGGCTACCACAAAGGCAATCAATAAAAAGGCTCTTAAAATTGAATTTTTCATGTGCGAATAGGGATTCTGTTTTTAAGGAACACCTATTATCATAAAAGGATGCCTCATTTACAATAATATAGTGTGCTGCCGCCCTTGTATATAAGGAAATAGACCAAAAAAGTTGCACTTTAGTGCATAAAAAATTGAATTTTTTCACTTTTTAAGCATAAACAGCTTCTAGATTGCCCTGAGAAGGGTTTTTTATAAAAAAATATTTTACATTTTTTATCCACGGAAGGATTCTTCTTTTATTTTTGCCCCTTCAACTTTAATCAGCCAGCTATGAAATACCTGTTAATTTTTCAATTGACAGTTGTATCCATTTTTTCCTATGGTTCTTCGACAGACCTTGAACCCGGGGACCTTGCCATTATAGGATACAACTTCGAAAATCCAGATGAATTTTCTTTTGTAACGTTTGCAGACCTTCAGGAAGGCACCATTATTTATTTTACTGATTGTGGATGGAAAAGTGACAATACTTTTCGTCCCGGCGAAGGGTTGATTACCTATACCGTCCCGGTAGGAGGAAAAAAGGCCATGCAGGTAATTACTTTTAATCAGGATGCCGGATTTACAGTAGCCGGTGTCAACGGCTTTTTTGGTTTTTCATTAAGCGGAGACCAGATCATTGCATTCCAGGGAAGTTTTAGCGCTCCGGAATTTATTTACGCTTTGAACAACAATGGAAATGCCTGGGACGCTTCTGCCACAGACAACAATACAAGCGCCCTGCCTGCCGGGTTAATTAACGGGCTTTCGGCAGTAGCATTAAATGAAGCTGAAAATGGTAATTACAATTGTGTGATTGAAAACGGCAGCAAAAATTTAATCCTGTCTTCCATCAGTAACCCTTCCAATTGGATAGGCTCTTCTTCAAGAGTATTGCTTCCGCCCGCATGCTTCGAAATTTCTCTTCCGGTAGAACTGGTTTCTTTTGAAGTCAGCAATGTAAATAATATACTTACTATCTTTTTTACTACTGCTTCAGAAAGTAATAATGAAAAATTTGAAATAGAATGGTCGGAAGATAGACAGACCTGGCACCACCTTACTTTTCTTGGTGCGGCAAACAGCAGCGAGCCGACTCAATATTCCTGGCAGACGAATTTAATTAAACCGGGGTATTACCGCCTCAGGCAATATGACTACGATGGAAAAATAAATGTATTCACCCCTGTTTATTTTGCGCAAGAAACTGAAAAAGTGCTGGAGTATTTTATTTACGATATAAAAGGTAATCTGGCAGATTGCTGTGATGAAAAATTACTTTGCGAAGAAATGATAATAGAAAAAGCAAAATCACTGCCCTTTGACTTTTTAATTATTAAAATAATTACGGAAGAGAAAGTCATTATTAAGAAAATAATGAAATAACTCCTTACCCATAAATCAGCACAGGCCTTAAGGCCTGTGCTGATTTATGGGTATTAAACCTTTAGTCATTTTCGCAGTCTAACAAGGATCAAATAAATTTTTATGAAAAAACTGATCCTTTTATTTTTTGGTATTTCAATAATTCTTCCCTGTAAATCACAAACTATTAAAAACCTTGTTTTCGAAGGCGGCGGCATCCGAGGCCTTGCCTATGCAGGAGCGCTGATGGAAATGCAGGAAAGAAATATGCTCGATAGTGTAGAGAGACTGGCAGGCACCTCTGCCGGCGCTATCGCAGCTACACTCTATGCCGTGGGATACAGTCCAGAGGAAATTTCCAATCTCATTGCAGAGTTGAAAATAAAAAGTTTTGCGGATGGGGAATGGATTTTTATTGGAGGCACGAGCAGGATAATAAAAAATTTTGGATGGTACAAAGGAGATAAATTTCACCACTGGATCAGCGATCTTATAAAATATAAAACGGGGAAAGAAACACTTACATTCAGTGAATTACATACACTGGCACGTGGTAACAAAAAATTTAAAGAGCTTTACCTCACAGGCACCAACCTTACACTCCAGCGAGTTGAAATATTTTCTCATGAAACTTATCCCGAAATGGAAATAAGAGCAGCCGTGAGAATTTCTATGTCCATACCTTTTTATTTTCAAGCTGTCATGATAGATGAAGAAGGCAAAGTATTAGACCCTCAAAAAAATACCAGAGGATATGTAATGGTTGATGGTGGTGTGATTGCCAACTTCCCTATCCATATCTTTGATCATCGCAAATATATGTATCAGAACAATGACAGCGCTGCTTTTAAAAATCCGCAGACGGTTGGATTGCGCCTGGATACAGACGAACAGATTTTTTATGATGAACAGGAAAAAGGGCTTGCGCCTGTAGAGATTCAGCAGCTGAAAAATTTTACAGCAGCATTTTACAATATTGTAATAGAAAATCTGAACAGAAAAAATTTAACATCCGAAGACTGGAGCAGAACTATCTCCATCAGCACAGGCGATGTCGGACCGAGAATCAGAAAAATATCAGAAGAGGATAAAAATATTTTAATTGAAAATGGAAAAAAGGGAGTTAGAAAATACTTAAGCACTCTCTACTGAGCATAATTTTTAGCACCATATAAATCATATGATTCAACAACCCGTATTATTTGTTTTTCGTATAATATATTACATTCGCAAACAAGGCGAATTAACATAAAGGGGAAGGAATTAGTTAATTTAACTAAACCTAATTGTCATGAAACAGATAAGAATTGTATTAATTCTTATACTTTTTGTAGGAGTTAATACTCTCTCTCTTTACGCTCAAAAATCAGTCTGGCACACTGATTATGCTGCTGCACTTAAATCTCCGGCTAAAGTTATAAATCTCCGATGCAACAGCCTGGATTCTCTTCCGGCCAGCATAGGAAGTTTTTACAACCTGGAAGAACTCGACCTTTCTTTAAGCAAGATTACTGTACTCCCAAAAGAAATTGGAAAGCTTGCTAAGTTAAAGAAGTTAAAATTATGGCATACCGGCCTTACCGAACTTCCAAAAGAAATAGGAAATTTAACGGCACTCACTTCGCTGGATGTGGCGGAAAATGAGCTAAGCGAACTTCCAAAGGAAATAGGAAAGCTGAAGTCATTAAAGCAGTTTCATCTTGAATCAAACAGGCTCACTTCAATCCCAAAAGAAATTTCAGGATTGATGAACCTCGAGTACCTGGATGTTCATGGAAACCAGATAAAAAGAATTCCTCCGCAGCTGGGAAAACTTGATAAGCTTAGTACTTTAATTCTGGGAGGCGAATCAGGAGGAAATCCTTTAATTGATATTCCATTACAATTGTGTAATCTGAAAAAACTTCAAAGATTGGGTCTTGCACATTGCAACATTCAGCACTTGCCCCAGGAGTTTTTTGAAATAGCCACGTTGAAATATATAGATCTCAGGGGAAACCCGATTTCCTATCCTGAGCTATTAAGCATTCAGAATATCATGAAGAATGCCGAAGTAGTGGCAGACGGAAAATAATTTACCGCTCATTAACATCGCGGAATATTATCAAAAATAATATTCCGCGATGTCTTTTTTTACAGGGAAGAATTACATTCACATTTTACCGATAATTACTTTTAGTATTTCAGCTTTCCTTTACTGCTTAGTACTTCTTGTGATAGTGTTAATTCATAAAAAACATTTTCATTCCTCGCTGGTTTGATTCAGGCAAGACCAGCTATATGAAAATAAAACATCAGTTTGTTTTACTGATACTCTTAATCACGTTTTTTATTATTTCTACCATAAGCATATTACTTTTTTACTATGGTAAAAAAATGATTATGGAAGAAACTTATTCCCATCTTGAATCATTATCCGCCACCAAGGAAATCAGGATAAATGACATTGTCCGGAAAAAAATTGAAATGGTTAATTTTCTAAATAACGTAATTACCACACATATTAACTGGACAGAATTTAACACAGATGATTCTACTGAATCAAAAAATTTATTTCTGCCCCTGCAGGCATATCTTTACCAATTACCAAGCATCAAAAATATTCACCTTATAGATACCAGTTCAAAAATTATCTCTTCTATGGATACTTCCCACGTAGGAGATTATTACGAACACAAACCACACAAGCGTAAACGCAAAGGCAAAGTATACATTGACGGAATACATGAATACAAAGGAGGAAAAGAATTGGTTATAACTCTCTGCAGTCCATTAATATTTAATGATAAAAGAATTGGCGCGCTTATTATTGATCTGGATGCCTCTGATGTTATTTCTCTGACCAGTGATTACACAGGCCTTGGTGAAACAGGAGAAACCGTGCTTGCAAAAAAAGACAGTGTGATTACCTTTATTACACCGCTGCGCTTTAATAAAAAATACAACACTGTTTTAAAAATTGATCCAAAACACCCAAGCGCTATATCTCACGGATTTGAAGAAGGAAACGGCATCATAAGAGATCATTATGATTACCGTGAGAAGCTGGTAATAGCATCGACCCGTTTTATTAAAGAACCAGGCTGGGCAATGGTGACCAAAATTGATGAAGAAGAAGCATTGAAACCGGTAATGAACCTGCAGCGGATGCTCGGACTATTTGCTATATGTGCCTTTGCTTTGAGTTTCATCATTGCTTTGATTGCAGGAAATTATTTTGCGAAACCTATAAAAGACCTTACATATTGTGTAAAAAAAATCAGGGATGGAAACCTTGCGCTAAGAATCAATATCAAAACTGAAAATGAAATAGGAAAACTTTCCGATGCTTTTAATGAAATGACGCTGAAATTATCACGAAAGGTTGAGGAACTAAAGCTATCCAATGAATCACTTAATAAATTTGCCTATGTAATAACTCATGACTTAAAAGCTCCTGCGTTGAGCATACGTGCTTTATCAGAAATCATTAAAGATGAATATGAAAACAAGCAATTAGATGATGCAGGAAGAGACATGCTGGGGATGATGATTTCCCAAACCAAACATATGGAAGAAATGATAGAGGGAGTTTTGGGATCAGCAAAGAGCGGGTACAAATCAAAAGATAAAGAATATATTAATTCCTATAATTTACTTTGCAGTGTGATGCAAAATCTTGCACCTCCTGCTTCCATGCAGATAATTATTCAAAAAGATCTGCCTGATGTGAAATACAATAAAATATCCCTCATTCAGATTTTTCAAAACCTGATAAGCAACTCCATAAAATACATGGATAAATCACCGGGTAAAATAGAAGTCGGAGGAGTAACCATGGAAAACAAAGTTAAATTCTTTGTAAAAGACAACGGCCCCGGTATCAAAGAAGAAGATTTCAACAAAATATTTTTAATGTTTGGAGCCACTCAAAAACAGAATGTGGAAAGCCATGGCATAGGGCTCGCTACAGTGAAAAAAATCATCACGGAAAATAATGGGGAAATATGGCTGGAATCTAAAATCGGTGATGGCTGTACTTTTTACTTCACCATTCCAAAAGAATAATTATAAAGATTATTTTTAATGATTTTTATTTCACAAATTTAAAATGTGAAAAAAGATCAGCAAAGTTTTTTTGAAGACGTATTTGAAGTGGTGAAACTGATTCCCAAAGGAAGAGTTACTTCTTACGGGGCAATCGGAAAATACCTTGGCATGAAATCAAGTGCGCGAATGGTGGGTTGGGCTATGAATGCTTCACATGGAGTGGAGGGAGTTCCTGCACACAGAGTAGTGAACCGCAACGGACTGCTTACAGGAAAACATCATTTCGAAACTCCTTCGGCAATGAAAAGACTTCTTGAGAAAGAAGGAATCAAAGTTAAAAAAGACCAGGTGCAGAATTTTGAAAAGCATTTCTGGGATCCATCCAAAGAATTGCTTTAGCTGGCTTTCTGAATCACTTCTGCTGAACCATTACCCGGCCTGGAAAAAATCCATAAGCCTAAGAAACAAATCAGTCCGTTTACGATCAGTGTTTCAAAACTGAACTCATATCCCCAGAAAAGTTCTTTAGAATATAAATTAAGCAGAAGAGTAATCAAAGGTGAAGCGATGCATATCAGAGGAACTGTATACCACCGGTCGTTCACAATTCTTTTTGTAAAGATTCCAAAGGAAAACAGACCAAGCAGCGGGCCATAAGTATAGGTCGCGGTTTTTAAAACAGTTTGAATCACCGATGCCTGCATCGTTTCTTTGGCGATGATAATAATCACAAGAAACAATAAACTGAATCCGATGTGTGTCCAGAATTTTTGTTGCTGCTTTGTCTTTTCATCCTTATTCTTAAAATTCAAAAAGTCAATACAGAAAGACGTAGTAAGAGCGGCAAGGGCGGAATCAGCGCTTGCATAAGAGGAAGCAATGATCCCCAATAAAAAACAGAGTCCGGCAAACCAGCCAAAGTGTTCCAAAGCCAGTGTTGGGTAAAGATGATCTGAGTTATCGGGCAATTTAATTCCCTTCTGATTACAATATATATATAATAAGGCTCCCAGAGTAAGAAAGAAAATATTGATCGCTACCATGATACCGGTGAAGGAGAACATGTTCTTCTGCGCTTCCTTAATATTTTTGCAGGTTAGATTTTTCTGCATCAGATCCTGATCCAGCCCTGTCATGACAATCGCAATAAAGATTCCTGAAATAAATTGTTTAATGAAATGCTTATTGTCTTTGAAATCGTCAAAGAAAAAAATTTGAGAATACCTGCTGTTATCTACCTGTCGGATCATTTCACCCATCGACCAGCCTAATTCCTGTGAAATAAGATAAATGCTTATAATAACCGACGAGACAAGGAAAATAGTTTGAAAGGAGTCTGTCCAGATAATGGTCTTCACTCCTCCTTTGAATGTATAGATCCATATCAATAAAATCGTAAAGCCGACAGTCACCGCGAAAGGAACATTCCATTGATCAAATAAAAAAAGCTGCAGCACTATTGCAGCTAGAAATAATCTCAACGAAGAACCTATTGATCTGGAAAGCAGAAAGAAAGCGGCGCCGGTTTTATATGACCAGAAACCAAATCTTTGCTCCAGATAAGTATAGATCGAAATAAGGTTCAGTCGGTAATATAAAGGCATCAATACAGTCGCAATCACAATATAACCGATCACCTGCCCGAGTATAAGCTGAAAATAAAAAAAACCATTTGCTTCTCCCCCCACTTCTTTGCCCACCATGCCAGGCACAGATATAAAGGTTACCCCGGAAATGGAGGTCCCGATCATCCCAAAAGCGACCAGATACCAGGGAGATTGTTTATTAGCGATAAAAAAAGCATTGGAATCAGCATTCCGGGCGGTCCAGAACGAAATCGTTAAAAGAATGCCAAAATAAACGATTATGACGGTTAAAATGACTTCCGGGGTGATTTGAGATGGCATAAAAAAACAAGCTAATACGGTCTAAATTTGTTTATTTTTTTGTAAATTTGCTAACTTCTTTAGAAAGTAAACCAGTTTTATAACCATGAACCAGATCTTTAATACAAAGTCGTTCCACGAGGAAGAAGTTGAGCTTTTAGAGGATACAGGTGCCGATGAGGCCAGTGAACTGATCGTTTACAATGACGATGTCAATACTTTCGACCATGTAATCAATACGCTTATTAAAGTATGCGGGCATACCTCTGAGCAGGCAGAACAATGTACTTTGATCATTCATTATAAAGGCAAATGCACTGTTAAAATCGGCACTTTTGAGGAATTAGTGCCCATGAGGCATGCCATCTGCGACAAGGGTATTTCTGCGGAAGTCTGCTAAAATAATTATGAATTATGAATGCTGAATTTTGAATTAAAAATTCATTCTTGCGTTATACATTCATAATTCAAAATTCATAATTCAAAATTTAATTCAGGGTGAATTTTCCATCAAAGCTTATAGAAGACGCAGTCAATGAAGTATCCAAGCTACCCGGCATTGGAAAAAAAACAGCCCTCAGGCTTGTCCTCCACTTACTCAAACAAGACGAAAAAAATACCAGAACACTCGCTTCTTCTCTTCTCGACCTGAGAACAAAAATTACTTACTGTAAAGAATGTCATAATATTTCCGACCATGAGCAATGCAATATTTGCGCAAGCCATAAAAGAGATCGTTCTCTGCTTTGTATTGTAGAAGACACTCCTGATGTACTGGCCATTGAAAATACCAGTCAGTACCAGGGACTGTACCATGTATTGGGAGGAGTGATCTCACCTATTGAAGGTATAGGTCCATCGGAACTTAGAATTGATTCCCTTGTAAAAAGAATTCCGGAGTCAGGCATCAAAGAAGTGATACTTGCACTCAGCCCAACGATGGAAGGAGATACTACCGCATTTTATATTACCAAAAAATTAAAAGAATATAATATTAAAGTAAGCACCATCGCAAGAGGAATTCCCATAGGAGGAGAGCTGGAATATACAGATGAGATTACTTTAGGAAGAAGTATTTTAAGTCGCACAAATTATGAAGTATAATTATTGTTGAAAGGTTAGAAGGTTAAAAGGTTTTAAGGTTACCATCTTAAAACCTTTTAACTTTAAAACCTTAAAACTTTTCAACTTTAAAACTATTGTGAAAAAGCTTTCCATCATCATCGTCAATTACAATGTCTGTTATTTTCTGGAACAGACGCTGATCTCTGTAAGGAAGGCTATTAAAAACATTGAGGTGGAAATTGTTGTCGTGGATAATAATTCTGTCGACAATTCTGCAGAGATGATCAGAACAAAATTTCCCCAGGTCATTCTCATTGAAAACAAAAAAAATGTCGGTTTCTCAAAAGCCAATAACCAGGGAATAAAAATAGCTACCGGGGAATATATACTTTTACTTAATCCGGATACGGTCATTGAAGAGGACACGCTTACCAAATGCTGCAAATTTCTGGATGAGCGCCCTGACGCAGGCGGACTGGGAGTAAAGATGCTGGATGGGAAAGGAAATTTTCTGCCTGAATCAAAAAGAGGACTTCCCTCTCCTATGGTTGCCTTTTACAAAATATTTGGACTTTCAAAATTATTTCCAAAGTCAAAAGTATTTGGCAGATACCACTTAGGATACCTTGACCAGGACCAGATCCACCAGGTAGAAATTCTTTCCGGAGCCTGCATGTTCCTGCGAAAAAGTGTATTGAATAAAACCGGACTGCTGGATGAAGATTATTTTATGTACGGAGAAGATATTGATCTCTCCTACCGTATCATTAAAGCAGGTTATAAAAATTATTATTTTCCTGAAACCAGGATAATTCATTATAAAGGAGAAAGCACAAAAAAGACTTCAGTCAATTATGTTTTCGTATTTTATAAAGCCATGATCATTTTTGCAAGGAAACATTTTTCTTCCGGAAATGCGGGAATGTTTTCTTTTCTGATCAATGCTGCCATTTACCTGCGTGCCCTGATGACCATTTTAGGGAATATCGCAAAACAATCTTTGCTTCCTTTGCTGGATATGAGTTTCATATATGGCGGTATGTATTTTTTAAAAACCTACTGGGAGGAGAATCATAAATGGGTTCCAGGGAAATATCCTCCTGAATATATGCAACTGGCTGTGCCGGTTTATATTTTCATCTGGCTCAGTTCTATTTTTTTCAGCGGCGGCTATGACAAGCCGGTACGTATTTCGAGAATTGTACTGGGCGCCGCTATCGGCAGCTTTGTAATTTCTGCTTTATCAAATTTCCTGGACGCATACAGATTTTCCAAAGCCTTGATCATACTCGGCGGCGTATGGACAATTTTTGCTGTGGTGCTGATAAGATTTATAATACACTTCATAAAGTATAAAAACATAAACCTTGAGAAGGGCAAAAAGAAAAGAATTGTACTGATCGGAAGCGGGAAAGAAAGTCATAGGGTTATAGGTCTTCTCAATGAAATAAATTACAACGTGGAAATTCTGGGTTATCTTTCTACCGATCCTAAGGAGGAAAAATCAGAAATGCACCTTGGAAACATTGAACAGATTAAAGAGATCATTGAAATTTATAATGCCGATGAAGTAATCTTCTGCTCCAAAGACACTCCTGCCAACCACATGATAGAGTGGATGACAAGAATAGACAGCAGGATCCTGGAATATAAAATGGTGCCTGATGAAACCAATTATATTATCGGCAGTAATTCCAAAGACAAGCAGGGGGATTTTTACACACTCAACATCGAACTGAATATCATTCAGAAAAACAATATCAGAAATAAAAGAGTATTGGATCTGCTGATCGGTTTTTCATTTTTACTTTTATATCCCGTGCTGATGTGGGTTGCCAAAAACCCTTTGAAGTTTTTGAAAAATATTTTGCGCGTATTGTCCGGAGAATATTCCTGGGTAGGATTTACCAATCAGGATCAGATTAATTTACCAAAAATAAGAAAGGGAATTATTTCACCGGTAAGTTATATCCATGATAAAAATCTTGATGCCGGCACCATCCATCGGCTGAATATGCTGTATGCTAAAGATTATAATCTGTATACAGACATTGAATTAATTTTCAGATCGTTGAAATATTTAGGCTAAAATTCAAACAACAAATTCCAAATGACACAATTGAAATTTGGAATTTGCTATTTGATGTTTCTGCTTAGATCGGAACAGACCATTCATGCAGATTTAATACCTTTTGAGATTTGTAATCCTGTATTACGATATCCGGATTAAACTTAATCAGATCGAATACTGATTCATCCTTGGAAAAAAAATAAATTTTATAATTCTGATTTTTCAGTTCATCTTCAATTTTTTCTCTCAGGACAATCTCGTCCTCCTGGACAAAGACTTTCAGGCGTCTGGTTTCACTCATCTCATTTTTATTTAAAAAGTTCGGTATTTATTACTCTCATATATGAATAACTACTGATCAGCTTTAATTGTTTTAATAAATGAAAAAATTTAACTTTATCAAGAAAGTATGCGAATATTTTGTCCTATAGGCCTTTTTCAAAGTATAACTTATATAAGTAATTACTGCATTTTTTAATTATAATATTACATATAATTTTATTCCGTATTATTACTTCTATTAGAACAGAACCCAAAGTCATACGACAGGACACCAGCGGTTTTAGCCGGACAATTAATTGATTATCAGTGATAATTCTGTTGAAAAGTTGTCCCTAAAAAATGCAATTCCAATTAGCAAGATCGGGGGATTATACATAATTTTGTGCCGCTAAAATTTATTCGAAAAATGACAACGATGACAGAAACAAACCTTCTTTCCGCAAGATTGAACGCACTTTCAGAGTCTGAGACACTTGCGATGACCAAAAAAGCCAGGGAACTGGCACTTCAGGGACATAAAGTAATAAGCCTGAGTGTTGGAGAGCCCGATTTTCAAACTCCTCAACATATAAAGGACGCAGCAAAGAAGGCAATCGATGATGGATTTTCATTTTATACTCCGGTTCCGGGAACACTGGAACTGAGACAAGGCATAGCGGCAAAGTTAAAACGCGATAACAACCTGGATTTCGGTCCGGAAAATATAGTAGTATCTACGGGAGCGAAGCAATCTATTGCCAACGTACTTCTTTGTTTAGTTGATCCGGGAGATGAAGTGATCATCTTTGCTCCTTACTGGGTAAGCTATATTGAAATGGTAAAGCTTGCAGAAGGAACACCGGTAATTGTAAACGGCACTATTGAAAATGATTTCAAAGTAACAGCCGCACAAGTACAGAAAGCAATTACACCAAGAACAAAAGCAATACTATTTTCTTCACCTTGTAATCCTACTGGTTCAGTATTCTCTGAAAAAGAATTAAGAGAGATTGCAGAAGTGGTAGCTAAAAATGAAAGAGTATTTGTAATCGCTGATGAGATTTACGAATACATCAACTATGAAGGAAAACATTTCAGTATCGGCAGTGTACCGGCGATAAAAGACAGAGTAATTACCGTAAACGGATTTTCAAAAGGCTATGCCATGACTGGATGGAGAGTGGGATATATCGGCGCTGCTAAATGGATCGCTGCTGCGTGCGATAAAATTCAGGGACAGGTAACATCGGGCACATGTTCTATCGCACAGAAAGCTGCTTATGCCGGTATCACCGGCGATCTTGGATTTGCCAAAGAAATGACCGCTGCCTATTTAAGAAGAAGAAACCTTGTGATAGATTTATTAAAGCAGATTCCAGGAGTAAAAGTAAATGTTCCCCAGGGAGCTTTCTATGCTTTCCCTGATATCAGCTCATACATCGGAAAGAGTCACAACGGAACCACTATCAAATCTGCAGGCGATCTTGCCATGTTCATACTGAACGATGTGCATGTTTCTTCCGTAGGCGGAGATGCTTTCGGTGCTCCTAACAACATAAGAATTTCTTTTGCTGCTTCAGATGAAAATCTGAAAGAAGCATTGAGAAGAATAAAAGAATGCCTGGCAAAACTAAAATAAACAGTCACTCCTCTTTAAAAGAAATATTCGGGGCCTTCAGCAATCTGAAGGTCCTGATTATCGGAGATGTTATGATCGACTCATACCTATGGGGTAAAGTCGAAAGAATTTCTCCTGAAGCTCCCGTTCCGATTGTAAGTGTAGAAAAAAGAGACAAAAGACTGGGCGGCGCAGCCAACGTAGCTTTAAACATACAGGCCATGGGAGCTACTCCCATTTTATGCTCAGTGATCGGTACCGATTTGGACGGTGATAATTTCATCACGCTTCTCAAGCAAAATAAACTTTCTGCTGACGGAATTATCAGAAGTAAATCAAGAATCACCACTATAAAGCACAGAGTCATTTCCGGATCCCATCATATGCTGAGAGTTGACTCAGAAGAAGATTCCAATATCACCCGCCAGGAAGAAGATAATATTATAAAAACAGCAAAAAAACTTATTGCCGGTTGTGATGTGGTAGTCTTTGAAGATTATGACAAAGGAGTGCTGACCAAAGAAGTCATTGAGCAAATTATAGATTATTGCAACGATAAAGATATTCCTACAGTAGTAGATCCTAAAAAAAGAAATTTCCTTCATTACAAAAATGCCTCTCTTTTCAAACCCAACAGAAAAGAAATGAAAGAAGGATTGAAGCTGGACGGAGATCTGAAAGAACAAAAAGAAATTCAGGATGCAGTGGCGCAGCTAAAGAAAAAATTAAATAACAAGGCAGTGTTGATCACTCTTTCCGAAAGAGGCATTTACATTGACAATGAAAAAGAAAAACATTTTATTCCGGCTCATGTGCGCGAGATCAGCGATGTATCGGGAGCAGGAGATACAGTTGTAAGCGTGGCTGCCCTTTGCTATGCCTTAAATCTTCCCTCTAAATTTTTAGCAGCCCTTTCAAACCTCGCCGGTGGAATTGTCTGCGAGCATGTAGGTGTTGTACCTATCAACAAAGATGATCTTTACAAAGAAGCGGAGAAGCTGAAGCTTTTCTAGAATTTTAAATTTTGTATTCTCAATTTTAAATTGATAGCTTTAAATTATCCTCTATGAAATCTAAAATATTGCCAATATTATTTCTTTTGATTTTTTCCTGTACGCCCAAAAAAAAGTCAGGATGCAATGATTAAAGAACTGAAGAAGGCTATCGATGTTTTATCCCATAATAATATTGCCCCAATATCATAGAATCCAAAAATTTTATCAGTCAGACTCTACCTTACCACAGCTGAAAGAATTTTATACTCACCTTTCGCTTATCAGAGAGTATAAAGAGAATTATAAAGCCGGCATACTGAAAGCAGATAATTCCGAGAATCTCACCAAAGAAACCAAAACTTTTATTGAAAGAAGTTATGCTCAGCTGGACGAGGAAGAAAAGAAAACCGTCAATGAAAAATTTAAAGATTCACCTCTACTCAATGCTGAAAGCGTTTAATAATCTTGAGCAGGATGAAACTCTTCCTTATGTTTTAGGCACTTGAATCAGAAATGATCACTCAGGAAATGTAGCTTGTAATACTCCAAGACTTCGGTAAGAAAAAACTTGATTTTGACTGGGAGATTTATTGGTAAGCTAAGTCGCCGTAGCACCCTATACTAGGATTTGTGCTGCTTATCACTGATTTAAAATTGAGAATTCAAAATTTAAAATTCTTTCTAACACCCCTTCAACTCAAACTCTACCTCTTTAATCCTGTCTTGCGCCTCTTGAATAAAAAATTTTGCTTCTTTAATTTTCAGATCGGATGTATGAATTACTTTTTGAAAATCTGATGCTTTGGGTTTTTTGGCTTTCATCACCTTATCAATCATCTTATTGACATCTTCACAATTCTTCACTGCTTTATTCGCCATGTCTAAACCGTCTCCGGCTTCTTTCGCTGCCTTAGGACACTTCTTTCCGGCACGCGCTACATAGCCGGCAAACCGCGTTTTCATTTCATCTGCTTTGGGCTTTACTTCATTGGCTTTGGAACGCATATCTTCCACTTTTTTCCTGAGCGAATCCATGCTGACTGAATCCGCAGTAACCGCATGATTGCCTGCAAAAAGATTATTTGAAATACCAATAAGAGCGATTATAAATCCAAATAAGAATATTTTCTTTACCATATTATATAGATACTTTCTTAGAACTGAATTCTTTTACCGAATCAACAAAGCATTTAACTTTATCTTTGTCTGTATCAGGGTAAACCCCATGCCCCAGGTTGGCTATGTGTTTGTGCGGACCGAATTCATCCAGCATTTTTTTAGTATGCTTTTTTATTTCATCGTAAGATGTATACAGCACGCACGGATCAAGATTTCCCTGCAATGTTTTTTGTGCACCGATCAGTTCTCTTGATTCTTTAATTCCCATATTCCAGTCAAGTCCGATGGTATTGCATTTTAAATTTCCCATTTCCTTTCTTGCAAAGAAAGCACCTTTGGCAAACACGGTTACAGGCACTTCAGTAATCGCATTACAGATTTCAGAAATATATTTCAACGAAAATTCTTTGTACTGATCAGGAGCGAGAATACCAGCCCATGAATCAAACAACTGGACCATATCTGCACCTGCTTTTATCTGTTCTTTCAGGTAAGCGATCGTAACTGAAGTTATGTTGGAAAGCAGCTCATGACTTATAGCAGGCTCTGAGTAAAGCATCTTTCTTGCTTTGTAAAAAGTTTTAGATCCTGATCCTTCTACCATATATGCCATGATCGTCCAGGGGGCGCCGGCAAATCCTATAAGAGGAACTCGTCCATTCAATTCCCTTTTAGTAATTTTAATCGCTTCATATACATAATGAAGATCCTGGTGCGCACCTTCCACTTTCAATCTCTTCAGATCTTCCTTTGCGGAAATCGGATTGGGAAGCACAGGTCCTTTGGCTTCTATCATTTCATAAGGCATTCCCATTACTTCCGGCACTACTAAAATATCTGAAAAAATGATCGCCGCATCCACTCCCAGAATATCTACCGGCTGTATCGTAACTTCTGTAGCAATCTCCGGGTTAACTACCATCTCCCTGAACCCCTTTACTTTTTCTCTGACAGCGCGATATTCGGGTAATATTCTTCCCGCCTGTCTCATCAGCCAAACAGGTGTTCTTTCAGTGGTTTCACCCTTCGCGGCCCTTAAAATTAAATCGTTTTTCAATTGCATAAGGTGCAAAGATAAGAAATTAGTTGGAAGGTTGGAAGGTTAAAAGTTGGAAGGTTCTAACAGGAAGAATCTTTTATATGTAAAATCAGCAATAAGTTAGGAGAAAACAATATTGATTACCATCGCAAACATGGCCATAACAATAAGTATAATTTTCAGAACGAATACTCTCATAGCTATTTCACAATAACAATCGATTTGTTTATTGAAGTATGAAGATTTTCCATGGTAAGCACATATACGCCGGCAACAATTTCAGAAGCATTCAATACAAATTCATTTATTCCTCTGCTACCATTTATACTTTTAGAATAAATAATTTTTCCGGTTACATCTTTTACCTGAATATCTACAGCACCGTCTTCCGGAAGGTCAAATAACACATTCAGGTTTTCTCCTTCACGCACAGGCATCGGATAGATTTTCAGCTCCGTTTGTTTTTCTAAAGCCACAGGAATAGTTTCTGTAGTATGGGCATTTCCATCATAATCTACCTGCTTTATTCTGTAATACCAGGTTCCATATACCTGTGATGGCACATCCATGTATTGATAAGAATTGTTGATGTTGGAATTTCCTTTACCATTTACTTTCCCTATGGTTTCAAAATATATTCCATTGCTTGATCTCTCAATTTCAAAATGGCTATTGTTTACCTCAGTCGATGTTGACCATTGAATTTTTACTTTGCCATTTTCCTGAAACACATTAAAAGAAGAAAAATTTACGGGCAGTGCGCCGCAGCTTCCAACAGTTGCGATAACAGGAAGTCTTGCGCAGGAAGTGCCTGAAGAAAACTCCCAGTTATAAAAAAAAGAATATCCGTTAGGTTCCCAGGTAACATCGTTTTGCCCCGTGATAGTAACCATCCCGGAGCTTGGAGTAGAATTATATGGATAGACTGCCCCGGCAGATGCATAATTTAAATCACACACAGGACTCATGGCTGTACCAGCCGCATCAAGCTTCCAGCCTGTAACATTCGCGGGAAGATTAAAGCCAACAGGAATTCTTTTCTGCTGCCATCCTGTACTGGCATTTGAAACAGCCACAGAATTAGTAGCCTGCACGACATTGCTGTTATTAAGCAATCTTAAATTTATATAATAAGTTGTACCTGCGGTATTGAACCAGGCCCATACGGTAACATAATTTAGTGTAACAGCAGTCGCGCCCGTATTGAACCATAAATTATACCGGGCATCCGATGTGGGGTTTTTTCCATAGTTAGCTCCAAACTGCACAGTAGGTCCTACAGAACCGCTCACTGCGCTCATATCCTGCACATAGTAAGTAGTAGTTGCAGAAATAGAAGGGCTGTAAGTAGTGGTTGCAGTTGCTTTAAGCGTGCCGCCGCTGGCAGCATCGTACCAGTTATAATTAGTCCCGCTTAATCCAGGATTTATAACTGCAAGATTTACTAGTCCTGTTCCTGTACGGCAATCATCATCTGGTGTCGGCAGGCTTGATGTAATCACAATAT
>JAIERY010000166.1 GCA_019746425.1 Cytophagaceae bacterium | reverse complement strand
TCCAATTACTTCAAACACCCTAAAATATTATATGCAGCAGCTTAATAACGCTCATATTTAATGAACTGATTAATAATTGCATAAATAATTGCAATAAATAAGGAAAAAGAGCCAAAAATTTGCAACTTTGATCAGGCTTCAAATTAAACTTACCACCAGTAATTTTGAAACAGCTTATCCGATGAAAATATTTTTTTTATTTCTGTTTACACTTCTGTTCCCGCTTTACCTCCATGCTGAATCTTCCGCAGATAGCCTGCTGAAAGAGCTTGACCGCACGCTTGAGAAGAGAGACGAATATTTAAAGACCAAACAGGAAAAAATAAATTTCATTAAGAAACAATTGGTAGATGGTGAGGACAAGAGCGCGCTGCTGGTAAGGTATTCTCTTTTAGATCAATTATTTGAAGAATATAAATCCTTTATTTATGATTCTGCCTTCACTTATGGGCGGGCATTATTAAACACCGCTTATAAGCTTAAGGAAGATTCCGTTATCAATGATGCAAAAATAAAGATCAGCTTTACGCTTCTTTCAGCCGGGATGTTCAAAGAAGCGCTGGATACACTCAACTCCATTCAGGTCGATGCGCTTCCGAAAAATTCAAAAATCGAATATTATTCTATTCTAGCCAGAACTTATTATGACCTGGCCAATTATTCCAACGATAGCTATTTTTCAGAGCGCTACGATCAGAAAGGAAATGCTTATCTGCAACAGGCTATAGAGTTGTGCGAGCCTAATTCCATTCGTTTTCTGCTGCAGAAAGGTTTATGGTATATGCGTGTCCATGATACCTTAAGTGCTATCAATACTTTTGAGCAGGTATTAAAAGATCCTAAGATTACCCAGCATGATATGGCGATTGCCTCTTCAAGCGTGAGTTACATGTACCGCATAGCAGGGAATCTTGAAAAGGCAAAAGAGTACCTGGCAAAGGCCGCTATCGCCGATATTATTTCTTCTATACGTGAAACAGTAGCTATCCGTGATCTTGCGGAAGTGTTGTATAATGAAGGAGATGTGGAGCGCTCTTATAAATATGTTAAAGTCGCTCTGGAAGATGCTTATTTTTATGGTGCGAAGCACCGCAAGATCCAGATCGCCAATGTGCTTCCGATCATAGAGGGAACACAGCTGAAAATTGTAGAAGGTCAGAACAGGGATTTGTTTTATTATTCCATTGTAGCTACTGTATTGGTAATATTCATTATTCTTTTTTCCATTATTATTTACAGGCAGAACCGCAAGCTGAGCGCAGCAAGACAGCAATTGACTTTATCGCATCAGAACCTGGAGAAGACAAATGCCCGGCTGGCAGAATCAAATTTTCAGTTGGGTGAAACCAATAACAAACTGGGCGATGCCAATAAGATTAAAGAGGAATACATAGGCAGCTTTTTTAAACTTATCTCAGACTATATTGAAAAAATCGAAAAGTTTAAGAATACCATAGACCGGAAAATGTCTCAGAAAAAAATTGAAGACATCAGGGACCTGGTGAATAGCATGAACCTTAAGCCGGAACGTGAGCAATTATACCTGACCTTTGATAAAACTTTTCTCAAGATTTTCCCGGGATTTGTAGAGCAGTTCAACAGCCTGTTTAATCCGGAAGATCAGTTTGTGCTGGATGAAAAGCAAGGCCTTCCTACGGAGTTAAGAATATTCGCCCTCATACGTTTAGGGATCAGTGATACTGAAAAAATTGCCAAAATCCTGGATTACTCAGTGAATACCATTTATGCCTACAAAACCCGGATAAAAAATAAGTCCATTGTAGAAAATGAGAAATTTGAGGAAGAATTGATGAAAATAAGGGCTATTTAATAGCATATTTCGTCTATATTTTATCGCTTTTTTTATTTTTGTTACCCAATGATTATCAATACCTTATCCCTGTTCCTGCTCTAATATTTTCTATATTTTTCATAGATAAATAGCCATCCCTGTTCCGAATCCCTTTTTTTGTTAAGCAATACTTCTTATGCAAGTTCTGAAGTATGTATTTGTTTAACCTTAAATTATTTATGATATGAAAAAATTGATACTTTATGTAAGCGCGTTCTTACTTTTTGGCTTTGCCAATGCTCAGGGCTGGGGAACCACCGGCGCTCATGATGATTTTGCAACAGGCACACAGTATACAAACGGAGCAAACGGACAGGGTCTTTACTGGTTTGATCTTACCGGTGGAGATACTCTGGCAGTGAGCCGTCCTGGTACAGGATACATGAACGTTGCTGTAACTACTGCAGGTTCTTGTAATTATTCTTCCACAGGTGGAGTAAATGTAGGAAAGTGTTATCCTATATTCGGAGTGGATTTTGGAAATGACGGTGCGATACCTACTCCAAACCCACATACAGTGGATCTTTCAGGAGGAGCGAACATTGTGCTGGACATTGAAAATATGAATGCTACACAGATGGTGTATATATCTATACAACTGGTAGACATCAATAATAACAGATCGGAATACGAACCGAATATTTCCGATGTTACTTCTACCTCATGGACTACAGCCGGTCCTGATCGTAAGGCATTGAACGGTCTTACGCTTACAGGAGGACAAAGAAAAACCATCACTATAGACCTTTCATCTGTTCCGGGTTCAGTAGGTGGTCTGACTGTAGTGAACTACAATTGCAATGGTCCTGCAGATTGTCCGACTACTACTTATTCTATCAACCCTGCTCAGATAAAAGCAGTATTGTTCCAGGTGAATTTCGGAAAAGATGATATCAATATTTCTGAAGCATTGCCTTATACAACAGAAACTTTCATCGCAGGCGCTTCCATTCAGCCATTCACAGGAAATATCCGTGTGCATGATTTTAAAATAGGAACCGTTACTACAGGTTTGAATGAAGCAGTAATCAATAATTCTTTATCAGTATATCCTAATCCTGCCAACGAAGCATTGAATGTTTCTTTCAATGCGCCTGAAGGAGCGGAAGTAGTGTTATCTGATATTCTGGGAAACCAGGTATTTTCAGCTACTGCTGCATCTGGCGAAAATAAAATCCCTGTAAATACAGCAGAACTTCCTGCCGGTATGTATATTTTAACTGTAGCTACCGAAAACGGAACAGTGGTACGAAAAGTGAATATTAAATAAATATTGATAAATAACCGGCATTGGATAAGCCTTGCCGGTTATTATATATGAATACGATTTATAAGGGGCAGCTGATAAATAGTTAGAGTTTAAAAATTTAAAATTCCAAGCCGATGAGAACATTCAGAATTCTAAATCTGGTAATCTTTACCATATTGTTTTTGGGCAAAGACGTGTATGCTCAGGATGAGAGAGGTTATTATGATGCCCCTTATATAAGGTATGAAGCAGACCAGGGAGCATTGTCCAATGCAAATATTGCGATGATGTCTTTCAGTCAGAAAGATCTGCAAAGCGAAGCTTCTGAGCAGGTATGTGTTGATTTTTCAGCAGATGGCGCTTCTGTAGAGTGGAAGCTGAAAAAAGAAGCGGACGGTCTTGTACTTCGTTACAGCGTACCTGATGAAAAATCAGGAGAGGTAGAGGTTTTTGCTGATAATAAATCAGCAGGGACTTTAAAGCTTACTTCTTACTGGTCATGGGAATATCTTACCACCAATGGAAACCCCAACAATGTGGCCGTAAGAAATGATAATCCTAAAATGCGTTTTGATGAAGTGCGTTTGAAGTTGCCTGCTAAGATCGCTGCAGGAGGAACACTGAAACTGGTGAGAAAAAGCGGAAACATCCATATCGATTTTGTAGAAATGGAACCGGTACCGGATGCAATTAAACCTGAGCCTACAGATCTTGTGTACAATGGCAATGGCAGCGACCTGCAGGTTTTCATAGACAATCAGGGCGGTGGAAAATCTATATTTCTCCCTCCGGGTGTTTACAATGTAAACAGAGAACTTTATTTCGGTGTGCCTAATACCAAACTTAAAGGTGCAGGCATGTGGCATACGCAGGTTAATTTCACCAATGAATCTTATCTGCAAGGTGGTCTCCGTGCGAATGCAAGAGATATCAGCTTTATGGATTTGTATTTAACCACCACCAGAAATTCAAGATCAGGTTCATACAAAGGGATCAACGGCGTATTCACCAGCGGTTCTGTGATTAAGAATGTATGGGCTGAGCATTTTGAGTGCGGTGCATGGATCGCGCAATATAATATCGGCGATATTCCTTACGCAGACGGATTTACTGTATCGCACTGCAGGTTCAGAAATAATTATGCAGACGGAATCAATCTTTGCAAAGGAACAAGAAATGCAGTAGTAGAACATTGCAGCTTCAGAAATAACGGAGATGACGATATGGCGATGTGGTCTGCAGACGGACTGGAATGCCAGAACAATACTTTCCGTTACAGCACTGCTGAAAACGGATGGAGGTCTTCAGGCTGTGCCATCTATGGCGGCTTGAATAACAAAGCGCACCACTTATTGATCAAAGATCACGTAGAGGCTGGGTTGAAAGTGAACAATGCTTATCCGGGTATCGGATTCAACGAGACAGGTATGCACGTGTTTTCAGATATCACAATTATCAGATGCGGTACTTTCAATGACCTGTTCTATAACATGGTGGGAGCAATCGACCTGATGTGTGTAAGCGTTTGCGGAACCAAAGTGCAGAATGTAAAATTCTCCAACATCGATATCATCGATGCCAAGGACAATGCCATCTTTATAAATAAAGCAGGCGGAAAAGGATTTTATAATATAGTATTTGAAAACATCACCATTGATGGTACCGGAAGAGAATATCCGTTTAACAATGTGATGAATAAAAACTGGCACAGAGGTTTTGGAGTATTGTTCGCACAGAATCCGGCCGGTAATGGAACCTATTGCAACATGGTGATCAAAAACAGAGGCGGAAATGCGCTGGTGGATATAGACACTAATTCCATCGGATCATTTGAGTGGACAGAAATTAAAGAATGCAATAAGGCAAAATAATAAATTATAATCAGGGGGAAATTTATTAATGATTTCCCCCTGATTTTTAAATAGCTGTAAAGCTTAAAATATATGAGTTTGTAAAGCCCCCTCGAACTCAGAATAAATCCTAATAAAAATACCCTTTAAAGGACTGTTGTATGATGACAACGTCTCCTGGAATTCATTTGCTTTGTCCAAAGCAGGGTGTTTTGAAAATTTCAAATTAAAATTAAAAAACAGATGCTATGAAAAAATTTAAGATGTTACACCTGAAAATTTTTATCATGCTGATCTCCGGAAGTGCATATGCACAAAGTGATCAGAGAGGCTACTACGATGCTCCCTATATCAGGTACGAAGCGGATCAGGGTACTTTGTCCAAGGCAAAATCTACACCCAAATCTTTCAACCAGGCTGAGCTGCAAAGTGAAGCTTCCGAACAGGTATGTGTTGACCTGTCAGGTAAAAAAGCATCTGTCGAGTGGAAAATAAAAGAAGCAGCCGATGGCATGGTGGTGCGTTACAGTGTACCTGATTCTTCTTCAGGAGAACTTGATGTATATGCAGACAATAAACTGATAGGTACGTTGAAGCTTACTTCACATTATACCTGGGAATATTTGTGGAGCAACGGAAATCCCAACAACAGCGGAGTTGTAAACACCAATCCCAAAATGCGTTTTGATGAGGTTAGGATGAAGCTGCCTGCAAAAATTCCTGCAGGAGGCAAACTGAAGCTGGCAAACAAGAGCGGGAAAATTCATATTGATTTTGTTGAACTGGAAGCGGTTCCTCCCGCAGTGACTGCGGCTCCCGGCGATGTGGTCTTTTCGGGAGAAGGAGATGAGCTTCAGAGTTTCATTGATCAGAATGGAGGAAAAACTATTTACGTTCCTGCCGGAGTGTATGATATTTACAGTGAGCTTTACTTCGGTGTAGATAATACCACGCTCAAAGGCGCGGGCATGTGGTACACACAACTGAATTTTAAAAGAGTAAAATGGCTGAAAGGCGGGCTTTATGCCAATGCAAAAAATATCAGCTTTTCAGATCTGTTTTTAACTACGGTTTGTAATTCCAGGTCAGAATCCTACAAGGCGATCAATGGAATTTTTACCAGCGGATCTGTTATCAAAAATGTGTGGGCAGAACATTTTGAGTGCGGCGCATGGATCGCGCAGTACAACCAGGGAAATGTTGCTTATGCAGAAGGATTTACCGTAACACATTGTCGTTTTAGAAATAATTATGCAGACGGCATCAATCTTTGCAAAGGAACTAAAAATGCGATAGTAGAACATTGCAGCTTCAGAAATAACGGAGACGATGACATGGCCATATGGTCTGCGGACAATATGGAATGCCAGAACAATACTTTCCGTTACAGCACTTCTGAAAATTGCTGGAGAGCATCCGGCTGTGCCATCTATGGCGGACTCAATAACAAAGCGCATCACCTGCTGATCAAAGACAATCTTGAAGTAGGGATAAGAGTAAACAATGCATTCCCCGGAGTCGGATTCAACAATGAGGGCATGCATGAATTTTCCGATATCACGATCATCCGCTGCGGCACCAACAATGATCTTTATTATAATCCTGTCGGAGCGATCGACCTTGTAGTGACTGACAGGAATGGTTTCAAAGTGATGAATATAAAATTTTCCAACATAGATATCATTGATTCGAAAAACGATGCCATTCATATCATGCGATATGGGGGTAAAGAGCTCAATAATATTGTGTTTGAAAATGTCACCATCGACGGCACCGGAAAAGAATTCCCTCATAATGATGGAAGGAATAACAACAGCGAGAAGGGACGCGGTTATGGAATAGTATTTAAATACAAACCTTCAGGCAATGGTACTTACTGCAACCTGGTTTTCAAAAACAGGGGAGGCAGCGCCAAGGAAGATGTCAGCAACGCAGAGATAGGTGCCTTTGAATGGAAGACCGGTTCAGGCTGCCTGAAGTCTCAGAAGTAGCATAATATTTACGTTTCTGTTTTTCATGGGGCAACGAATACAGAAATCATAAGAGTATAAACATGCATTAAAAGAAAAAAATATGAAAAACACATCTGTACTTATGGCAATTGTCTTATTGCTGACAGTTGCAAAGCTTAATGCGCAATCTGTAGCTGGCAGCACCTGGGATGCGGCTGCAGCAACAGCAAATGCAGGATATATAAATTGGGGCAGTGGCGTAATTTCATTAACGGATACTACCACCGGTTCAGGCAGCTGCCAGGGAGCAGTGATTAGTGAAACCGGCGGATATAATCCGACAACAAATTTCTCGCAGTGTTTCAAAATGTTTTTTGGTTGTCCGGGAAATGACCAGATTGGTACTGCAGGTAATCCCTACACCGATTTTAATGGCGACGGGATGGCATTTACATTCTGGAAAAATTCAGCGACCTATAATATCAATGCCGGTACTGCATGTGGTGGCGGATTGGGTTATGATAATGCTATTTCAGATCTTAAAGCAGTGACTATAGAGTTCGATACCTATAGCAGTATCGGGACAGACAATGTCGATCCGAATTATGGCGGTGGCGGTCCGGGATCCGGGATTAATGATGAGGTAGCGGTTCAGATCAATGCAGAAAGCCGTGACGAAGGAAGACTTACCTCTTCCAATGCCGGTAACCTGGAAGACGGGCAGGAGCATACGGTTTGTATTAATTATAACGCCACTACATTTGTATTATCAGTGACGATAGATGGAGTGACCAGGTTATCTTATAATCTTGGCGCGACGAATAACCTGAATAGCTATTTTGCCGGTTCTACTTTGAACTATAGCTGGTCGGCTGGAAAATATGGCGCTAACAATTTACAGACAATTGGACCTGCAGGCAGTAATTTATTTGCTGTGATGGGACGCAATCCTTGTACGGGTGTGGTGGTGATGCCTGTAAGATTACTTTCATTTACAGGAGAAAATGAGAATGAAAAAGCAGTGTTGTACTGGACGACAGTCACCGAGATGAACAACGAAAAATTTATCATCGAGCGCTCAAATGATCTTTCTTCATGGGAAGGTATAGGGATAGTGGCAGGCGCAGGAAATTCTCTTGCACTGGTGAATTACAGTTTTGTAGATGATGCTATGCTGAGCGGTACCAATTATTACCGCCTGAAACAGGTAGATTTTGACGGAACCTCTGCTTACAGCCATGCGATAACGCTCACCGGCGATATAGATCATGTAAGTCTTGTGCCCAATCCTTTTGAAGAGGTCTTAACGATCAGAAGCAGCATGTCAGGAAATATGAATATAGTGATCAGGGATATATTTGGGAGAATAGTATATAGTGCCAGCAAAGAAAATGAAAATGGGGTGATAAGCATTCATCCAGGATTGTCGCCCGGCGCTTATATCATTACCATGCAGACAGATACTTTTATGGAGCAGCGAAAGATCGTAAGAAAATAAAATGATTATTAGTGTATAGATTTTAACCTTGTGCATATTTAGGTTAGCGCACATTTCTTTTGCCCGGATTTTTTTTGTGCAAAAGACAGGGTATAAATAATTTATAATAATATAGAAGATGAAGCCCCCAAAAGAAATTGCAGAAATTATACGCACTCGGAAGTTTTTCAGATTGCTGCTCCCGTTATTTTTTGCGCTGGTCAATATAAACATTTCCTTCGCTCAGCCTCTCAGCGATTCAACGTACTGGTGGAATGACGCGGTGTTTTACCAGGTGTTTGTGAGAAGTTTTAAAGACAGCGACGGCGATGGCAAAGGAGATCTGAAAGGGCTTATTCAGAAACTGGATTACCTCAACGACGGCGATTCATCCACGCATCATGATCTGGGAGTAAGCGCCATCTGGCTGATGCCTGTTCAGCAGTCGCCAAGCTACCACGGCTACGATGTTACAGATTATCGCACGATAGAGCAGGACTATGGTTCTAATTTAGACTTTCAGAATTTTATTGATTCAGCTCATGCACGGGGAATTAAAGTGATCATCGACCTGGTCATGAACCATACCTCTTCCCAGCATCCATGGTTTGTGGAATCTCTTGATCCTTTATCCGAGAAGCGTAGCTGGTATACATGGCAGAATACCAATCCCGGAAATACCGGCCCATGGGGCCAGACCGTGTGGCATTCAAAAAACGGAAGCTATCACTATGGAATTTTCTGGTCGGAGATGCCGGATCTGAATTATAATACGCAGCAGGTAAAAGATGAAATGTTTGACGTAGCCAGGTTCTGGCTCGAAGATATGAATGCCGATGGTTTTCGCCTGGATGCCATAAGATATATTTTTGAAAACGGAACTACGCTGGAAGATACGCCGGAGACTATTGACTTCTGGAAAGATTTTAAATCTTATTATAAATCCGTAGACGAAGATGCTATGGCCGTGGGAGAAGCCTGGACAAGCACAGAGAAAATTGCAGATTACATGAGTGACACTACGCTGGATTTTTGTTTTGAATTTGATCTGGCGAATGCCATTATCAATGCAGCGAATACAGGAACTGTAGCGGCCTTGCAGTCTCAGGTAGATGAAGTAATCGCCACGTATCCGTTTTTACAATACGGCACCTTCCTCACCAATCACGACATGAACAGAGTGATGAATCAACTGGGTATGAACGATGCCAAAGCAAAGCTTGCCGCGGATCTTTTGCTCACGCTTCCGGGTGTGCCTTATATATATTACGGTGAAGAGATCGGTATGACCGGCAGCGGTGTAGATGAAAATAAACGTACGCCTCTGCAATGGAACAGCAGTGCGAAGGCTGGCTTTACAACAGGTACTCCATGGCGCGCAGTCAATTCAGATTATACCACGAAAAATATTGAAAGCCAGCAGCGGGATGTTTCTTCTTTATGGAGCCACTATCGCAACCTGATCAGCATTCGCAACGGACAGGCTGCTTTGCGGAGGGGAAATTATAAAACTGTTTCGGCTTCTTCCTCTTCGGTCTTTGCTTTCCTTCGTCAGTATGATGATGAAAATATATTGGTGCTTTCTAATGCCGGAACTTCTCCTGTTTCCAATGTGCTTTTGAATTTTACACAGGGAGGCATTGCTGCCGGAAATTATATACTGGTAGAATTACAGGGAGGTGATCAGCTGCCGGTGGTGATAGACAATGTCGGAAATTTTTCAAATCTTTCTGTCAGCCAGATTCCCGCAAAAACCACTTTGATTTATAAACTGCTCGCACCTTCTGACATCATCGCGGCCGTCACATTCCGGGTGGATATGAATGCCATGATCGCTTCAGGAAATTTTCTGCCTGCAACTGAATCGGTAGATATTACCGCCGACTTTAACAGTTTCGGCGCCGATTCCATAGTTACTTTATCTGATATTGACGGAGATGGCATTTATACAATTACCGTTTCCGGACTATCTATTGGTAGTAAACTTAATTATAAATACAGGATCAATGCTATGAATGACGGAAGGGAAGAATTATCGCTCAGAGAATATTTTATACCGGAAGGTTTAAGTGCGTTAGCAGATATATATGAAAAGCAAAATCTTGCCGGCCTGGATCCTTCATCAAAATATGCTGTCAATGTTTATCCGGTGCCTTCCAATAAAGAAATATTCATTGAATTTGCAGGCAGCTTTACCGGTACTATATATTATAAAGTGTCTGATTTATTAGGCGAAGAAAAAGCCTCTTTTTCCTTTGCGGCTGCTCACGCCGGACTGCACAGTTTTTCCTGTGAGGGACTGCTGCCGGGAGTTTACCAGCTGCTCATAGAATGCCAGGAAACCAGCCGGATTTTCAGAATTGTGATTCAAAAATGACCCATATACCCCTTTAAATCTCCATTTTCCGCACATATTTTATTAATATTTTTCAATTGCTATCTAAGTGATTAATTGTTGAAAATCAACTGGTTATATGTTGTTTTCAATTATTTTTTTGATATTTTAAATTGATAAGTAGCCTTTCCTTTTATAATCCGTTTGATTTGATATAGTACTATTCTATTAAAAATTAATAGAAAAAAGCACTCAAGTTCTATTTGTTAATAAGTCCCTAATCCAATGAAACGAACAAGAACACATTTTTACATTTCCCGCCAGGTTGCAGTCCTGGTGATCCTGGTATTGCTGACTTTTACCGGTCTTCATGCCCAAACCGTGAGCGGTACCTGGGATGCAGCCAATACCAATGGCACTACAGGATATAATAATTATGGTAGTGGTGTGATCCGCTTGCTGGATGATAATTCTACCGGTTGTGCCGGTGCGGCGGTACATGAAACTTCTGTGAAGTATGATCCCACTTCCGGGCCTGTATTCAGCAAATGCTATAAATTATTTTTCGGTTGTCCGGGTAACGACAACATCGGCAGCGATGCGAACGGAGACGGTATGGCATTTTCATTTTCAAAATGCGCTTATAACATCAATGCCGGCGCTTGCGGAGGAGGTCTTGGATATCACGGTGGATGTCCGCAAATGATCACCATAGAATTTGATACCTGGAGCAGTCAGTGTAACTCAGGTTTTGACTGTTCTTATGGAGGAGGTACATCGGGAATTAACGATGAAGTAGCCATTCATAAAAACGGAGACGCAAGCGATGCCGGAAGAATTACCAGCGCCAATGCAGGCAACCTGGAAGACGGACTGGAACATGTGGTTTGCATTTCTTATGATCCTGCTTCAGATATTTATTCTGTGACGATAGATGGCAACACTGTATTAACATACGACGCTACCGGAACAGGAAATGAGCTGGAAACTTATTTCGGAGCTGGCGGGCTGAATCAGACCTGGTCATCAGGAAAATTCGGCGCTACCAATCCGACTACAGTAGCAGATAATTCCGCTACCAATATCAGTGCAGTTGTAGGCGGCCCGCTTTGTCCTGCCGGTGTGGAGATCACCGCTCCTTCCAGCGGTACTTCTTTCGGAGGTTGCCCTGTCGGACCTATTAGTATTACAGCTACTGCCACTCCTCCCGCAGGAAATACGGTAACCTTTGTAGAATTTTTTGTTGATGGTGTAAGCATTGGTACAGATAATACTGCTACCGGCTCTTATGGTTACGGACTTACATGGAATGTTCCTACCAATGGCAATCATGCCATCACTGCAGTGGCTTATTATTCCGGCGGAAGCACTTCTACTTCGTCTGCTTCCAATATAAGTGTTGGCGGAGGAATACAGTTAACCTCTACCGCACCTACTATTGATGGAACATCTGAGGCGATGTGGAGCAGCTACACTACTTACAACCTGGATCAGGGATTCAACAGCCCTCCTGATCTTGACGGTACTTATAAAGTAATGTATGATAATACCAACTTGTATATGCTGATTGATGTGACTGATGATGACCTGCGCAATGAAAGCGTGAATGACTGGGAAGATGACGGCATCGAAGTATATATCGATATCGGAAATAAAAAAATGGGCAGCTACCAGGCAAATGATTTTCAGTTTGGCTTCAAATATAATGATGCTGCTCCTGCAGAATATAAACAAGGCGCCACAGGCGGCGTGACAATGGCTCAGGGAGCTAAAGCCGGCGGATATATTATGGAAGTGAGAATACCCTGGGCTACGTTGGGCGCAGGCGCTCCTGTAGCGGGAACCTTTATTGGCTTTGATGTAAAACTCAATGATGATGATGGAGGAGGTACAAGAGATCATGAACTCGGATGGAAAGATGGAACTTTCGGAGCCTGGAATAATCCGTCTTTATTCGGCGCTCAGCAGTTTTTAAATTGCAATCCGCTTCCGGTAAGCCTGCTTGCATTTACAGGAGAGATGGTAAATGAAACTGTATTCTTAAACTGGATCACTGCCAGCGAAATCAACAACGAGAAATTTATCATTGAAAGATCAACCGACCTGTCTGACTGGAGAGCTATAGGCGCAGTGAGTGGTTCAGGAAATACGGCTTCTGTTTCGCACTATAACTTTACCGATGATGCTCCTTCAGAAGGAATTGTTTACTACCGTCTGCAGCAGATAGATTTCGACGGCACTTATATGTACAGCAATGTAGTCGCTGTAGAAACAAACGCACATCATGTAAGCATTTCACCTAATCCATTTGACGAGGTCTTTACTATTCACACCAACATCAAAGGAGAAATGAATATTTCGATCTATGATGCTTTGGGAAGATTGGTGTATCATGTGAACAGTAAAAGCGAAAATGGCGTCGTGAATGTACAGCCTGACCTAGCTTCCGGCGCTTACCTTGTTACTGTACAGAGCGAAGCTTTTTTAGAGCAGCAAAAGATTATTAAAAAATAATTTCATATAAAGAAAAAAATTATGAGTCTCTTACTATTTAGTTCTCAAATGAAAAATTCTGATAAACATGTTATAGGATGTCTTATTGGAGGCATGAACTATAAAAATATCAGTAAGTGCAATCTTGAAGGCGAAGTTTTTGAAGGCTTGAAGGCATATAGAATAATGAATCAGTATATGCTGGAAAATCCTGCATTCAGGGAAAGCTCCTCGAGGTTCATAAGAAAGTTCAGACATTCTGAATTGATGGTGCAGATTCTCTTCGATCATTTTTTTGCTAAAAAATGGTTCAGGTATCATAGCGAAGGATATTTTAATCATGTCAATTCCATTTATGAGAAACTGGTAGAGCATCATGCTATTCTTCCCTACAGCATTAAAAAACTTGTACCGGATATAGTAAACAAAAATGTTTTTTCCGAGCTGCATACCATCGAAGGTTTTCATAAGTACCTCAATTTTATGATCGGAATTCATAAGATGTCTTCTATGGTCAATTATAACCTCGCCGATTGCCTGGCAAACTACGATGTCTTATCCCGTGAGTTTGAAACACTGTATGAGGATTTTATTTCCCGGAAATGGGAAGTTAATCTTATGGTGGCAGAGCCGCAGGAGCTTATGCAGGCTTCCTGATTTTTTAATCTATAAAATTTATTTGAATTGATGTAAAGCTTTTCTGTGTCTTTACAGGGAGAAAAGTTTTTAAGTAAAAGTGTATCAAAATAAAAATGGAACTATACTAAGAAATTTATTAACGAAGCTAAGTTAAGGGAAGCAAAATCGGGGCAGCCGATCTTAAACACGCGGAGTGATGTATATGAAAACAATAAAAATTCTACATCTGATAACCTTTTCATTTTTCATGCTGGCCGCTGACTTGCTTGCGCAGACAGGTTATTATGATGCTCCTTATGTGCGGTATGAAGCTGATCTGGGTACTTTAAATAATGCTACTCTCACTGCAAAGTCTTATGCTCAGTCTGATCTTCAGAGTGAAGCTTCCGATCAGGTATGTGTTAACTTATCCAATGCGGGCGCTTCGGTTGAGTGGACAGTATCTGCTGCAGGCGATGGCCTTGTTGTACGCTACAGTGTGCCTGATGGTCAGTCGGGAGTGCTGGAAGTTTATGCCGACAATGTGCTGGCGGGTATTTTGAATCTCACCACTTATTATTCATGGGAGAACCTGGGATTTACCAACGCTAATCCCAAAATGAGGTTTGATGAAGTAAGATTGAAGTTGCCGGTTCTCCTGGCTGCTGGCGGAAATTTGAAATTAGTAAATCAAAGCGGCAACATTCATGTAGATTTTGCAGAACTGGAACCTGTGCCTGCTCAGGTATCTTCTTCTCCGGGCGATGCAGTGTACTCCGGCAACGGCAGCGACCTGCAAATTTTTATCGATGCACATGGCGGCGATACTATTTACCTTCCGGCAGGTGTGTACAATGTAAGCACACAATTAAATTTCGGTATCGGGAGTACTGTGCTGAAAGGTGCAGGTATGTGGTATACAGAAATTCACTTTACCGAAGACAACACTTGTAACGGCGGCAGCGGAGGGTTGAGGGCCAATGCAGCGGATATAAGTTTTTCCGGTCTTTATTTAACCACAGTCAGGAATTCAAGATCCTGTTCTTACAAGGCGATCAACGGAGTGTATACGAGTGGCTCGTCAATCACCTATGTGTGGGCAGAACATTTTGAATGCGGCGCATGGATCGCGCAGTTCGGCAATGGCAGTGTTCCTTATGCAGACGGGTTTACCATGTCGCACTGCAGGTTCAGAAATAATTATGCGGATGGAATTAACCTGAGCAAAGGCACGCGCAACTCGGTAGTAGAACATTGCAGTTTCAGGAACAACGGTGACGATGATATGGCGATATGGTCAGCAGAGGGATATGAATGCAGAGACAACACTTATCGTTACAATACTTCTGAAAATTGCTGGCGCGCGTCGGGATGTGCAATCTATGGCGGATACAATAATAAAGCGCACCACCTTTTGATTAAAGATAATCTCGAAGCCGGATTGAGAGTAAATAATTCCTACAGAGGTGTTGGATTTAATGATAATGGCATGCATGAGTTTTCTGATATCACCATCATCGCATGCGGAACATTTAATGATTTATGGAATGCTCCCGTCGGCGCAATTGATATAGTATGCGACAACCAGGCAGGTACCAGGGTTAAGAATGTAAAATTCTCTAACATCAGTATCATTGATTCAAAGAACGATGCAATTTATATCCGCAGACAAAGAGGTGAAGGATTTTACAATTTGATTTTTGAAAATGTTACTATCGATGGAACGGGAAAAGAATATCCCGGCAATAATGCCAATAATCTGAATTGGGGGAGAGGCTATGGAATATTATTCGTAGGCAATCCTTCAGGCTACGGATATTATTGCAACATGACTTATCTCAACAGAGGTGGGAATGCGGCATCGGATATCAACAGTGCGCAGATCGGTTCTTTCAGCTGGACTTCTTCCTGTATTCCGGCAACGACGACAGCCATTACTTCTGCCGTAACTTTCGGGATCTGTGATTCACCTGCGCTTACTGCTACCACTATTGCACCGATGGGTGAAACGGTAAGCTATATAGAATTTTTTGTTGATGGTATCAGCAAAGGAACTGATAATGCATCGCCTTACGAAACCACCTGGAACAATCTGACATTGGGCGATCATAGCGTGAAAGCAGTGGCGCACTATTCACCTTCCGGGGCAACTTCTGCTTCTTCCATACAGATTGTTTCAGTAACAGATGGAATATATTCAACATCCGTTCCTCCTGTTATCGACGGATCTGAAGATGCGCTATGGAATAATTTTGCTCCCGCCTTTCTGAACACAGTCGCTATAGGAACGGTCAGCAACGCTGCCGATCTCTCCGCTTTTTATAAAATTACACGCGATGCCAGTAACTTATACATATTAGTAGATGTGACCGATGATATTCTTCGCAACGACGGTGCGGCCAACTGGCAGAAAGATGGCATAGAGCTATACATAGATGTGGGAAATGATAAGAGCGGCCCTTACATCGCCAGTGATTATCAGTATAGTTTTGTATGGAACGTTTCGACACCGCAGTCAGGAGTAGCTTTCGCTCAAACAACCAAAGCAGCGAACAAAGGATACATTATAGAAATAAGAATCCCCTGGTCGACGCTGGGCGGTCTTCCTGCAGATGGCGCGATGATGGGTTTTGACCTGCACGTGGAAGACAATGACAGCGGCAACAGAGATGCCAAGAAAGTATGGAAAGATGCAACCGACAATGCATGGCAATCGACGATGGTATTGGGAACACTGCAGTTTGCTGCCTGCCCAAATCCTCATTTGCCATTGGCGCTCACTGATTTTATTCCGGTCGCTGAGTTTAATTTTTATCCAAATCCATTTCATCATTCGGGAAATCTGAAAATCAATTCAGGCGGCGCAGATCAGTATGTGGTAAAGATACTTGACATGAACGGCAAAGTGATAAGCAGTACAAATTTTATCCGAAGCGGAGAATTTACTATAGGAGAAAATTTACCTTCAGGCATGTACCTGCTGGAAATTTCCGACGGTACCAATATGGAAACAATCAAACTTATCAAACTATAAAGGGGTAATAGTTATGAAAAGATTTAGTATATACTTAATAACCTGCGCGATCATATCCGCAGCAAATAATTTATATGGACAACTGGGCTATTACGATGCGCCTTATGTGCGTTACGAAGCCGATCTCGGTACGCTGACAAATGCTACGCCTACGGCGAAGTCATATGCCCAGGGAAATCTCCAAAGCGAAGCCTCCGACCAGGTATGTGTAAATATGTCCAACGCCGGGGCAACTGTGCAGTGGACAGTGACTACTGCAGGAGACGGACTCGTTGTTCGCTATAGCGTACCCGATGGGCAATCAGGTGTGCTCGAAGTGTATAATGGCGCAACCATGGTAGGAACACTGAATCTTACAACCTACTATTCATGGGAATATTTATCTACTAATGGAAATCCAAACAACGTTGGTGTTGTCAATAATAATCCTAAAATGAGATTCGATGAAGTGAGGATGCGATTGCCTTCTCAGATTCCTGTGGGAGGAACATTAAAGTTGGTAAGACAAAGCGGGAACATCCATCTTGACTTTGCCGAGCTTGAGCCTGTGCCGGCTGCGGTAACCGCGGTAGCAGGTGATGTGGTGTATGGCGGAAATGGCAGCGACCTTCAGACTGTGATAGATAATAACGGCGGCAGGGTAATTTACATGCCGGCGGGAGTATACAATGTTAACAGAGATCTTTTCTTCGGTGTAGCCAATACAACTTTGAAAGGTGCAGGCATGTGGTATACGCAGATACACTTTACCAGCGGCGCTGCCAATGATGGAGGCTTATGGGGGCAGGCTGCGAATATCAGTTACTCCGGACTTTATTTAACTACCGTAAGAAATTCAAGATCCGGTTCTTATAAAGCGATCAATGGCGTGTACACCAATGGAGCAAGGATCACTAATGTGTGGGCAGAACATTTTGAATGCGGCGCATGGATCGCTCAGTTTGGCGCAGGACCTGCCGTGGCAGACGGACTGGTGATGTCTTATTGCAGATTCAGAAATAATTATGCCGACGGTTGCAATCTTTCCAAAGGTACCATCAATTCCATTGTAGAACATTGCAGCTTCAGAAACAATGGCGATGACGACATGGCAATATGGCCGGCAAATAACCAGGAATGCAGAAATAATACATACAGGTATAATACTTCTGAAAATTGCTGGCGCGCATCGGGCTGTGCCATCTATGGAGGATTTAGTAATATCGCGCACAATCTTTTGATCAAAGATAATCTTGAAGTAGGATTGAGAGTGGGAAATAACTTTGGCGGATCACCATTCAACGCTGGCGGTATGCATCAATTTTATAACATCAGAATTATAGCCTGCGGCACTTACAACGATCTGTTCAATGCGCCTGTGGGAGCGATTGATCTTTTGGTGACCAACATCGCGGGAACAAGAGTGGAGAATGTAAAATTTTCCTGCATTGATATCGTCGATTCTAAAAACGATGCGATATACATGAAGAAGAACAGCGGCGATGGATTCTATAATGTAGTCTTTGAAAATATTTCCATCAATGGAACCGGAAGAGAGTATCCCAATAATGGAGGCGCAGTGGGAGGGAGAGGATACATGGTGCTGTTCAATGGAAATCCGGCGGGCTCGGCAACTTATTGCGGTATGACTTACAGCAACAGGGGGGGAAGCGCTGCTACAGACATTAGTGGTACCTTCAGTTGGAATGCCGCAGGGTCTTGCCCGGGCGGATGTTCATTGCCAAGTACAAGTTCTACTACGCTTACTTCCGCCACTACTTTCGGTATATGTAATAATCCTGTTACCTTAACAGCCACTACAACTCCGCCTTCTGGCAATACGGTAAGCTATATAGAATTTTTTGTGGACGGCATAAGTAAAGGAACAGACAATTCTTCTCCTTACTCCGCTTTATGGAGTAACCCGACTGTGGGAGATCATGCAGTGACCGCAGTTGCTCGCTATTCAGGCGGTACAACTTCTACTTCGGCCGTGCAAACGGTAACCATAGCAGATGGAATTTATTCTACTCCCGGAGCTCCTGTGATTGATGGTACAATAGATGCATTATGGAACAGTTATGCTTCTTTTAATCTGAATACAGTTTCAGTAGGAACCATAAGCGGCCCGGCTGATCTTTCTGCCAGCTTTAAAATTACCCGGGATGCAACCAATCTATATATCCTCGTTGACGTGACCGATGATGTTTTGCGTAATGATAGTCCCAATAACTGGGAAGATGATGCGCTGGAAATATTCATTGATATGGGTAATGATAAAAGTGTTACCTACGGAGCAAATGATTTTGCTTATACCTTCGGGTGGAATGATCCGACGGTGTATGAATCATATCATAGTCCGGGTTCGACGGCAGGAGTAACTTTTGCACAAGGAGCAAAAACAGGTGGATATATTATGGAAATAAGAATTCCCTGGACTGCTTTGGGAGGCGCGCCTGCAGTAGGAAGCTTTACAGGTTTTGACCTGCAGGTAAATGACGATGATGACGGCGGTACCAGGGATGCAAAAAAAGTATGGGAAGATGCAACGGATGTGGCATGGAACAATCCTTCGGTACTTGGCACATTGCAGATCGCAGGCTGTACAAATCCTTTGCCGGTAGAGCTGCTGGTGTTTGCAGGTGAAATTAAAAATGAAGGTATAGCGCTGAGCTGGATTACTTCTCAGGAAAGAGGAAATAAAAAATTTATCATAGAACGCTCCATTGATCTATCTGACTGGCAGGAAATCGGCCAGGTAGCAGGTGCCGGCAATGCGGCTACTGTGGTGAATTATAATTTTACCGACTATGCATATCCTGCAGGAATAATTTATTACCGCCTGCGGCAAATAGATGTCGGCGGCGCATCGGTGTACAGCAGTGTTATTGTCATGCAAAGCAATGCGCATCCCATTAGCATTTCTCCAAATCCTTTCGAGGATGAACTGCATATTCAAAGCAGTATAGAGGGAGAAATGGAAATTTCTATCTGCGATGTATTAGGAAGACTGGTATATCAGGTCACTGCGCAAAGTGGAAATGGCACTCTGCATCTTCACCCCGATTTACCTTCCGGCTCTTACCTGATCATCATACAAAGCAATGACACCATTGAGCAGCGGAAGATTGTGAAGAAGTAAGTTTCTAAACTACCTCACGGCCTCCGATATTTTATTGATATTTTTTACCACAGAGAACGCAAAGATTTTGCACAGAAATCACGGAGGATTGGCTCTGTGTTTTCTCTTTTGACTCTGCGTACTCTGTGGTTTTTATTTTAATTCCCTATTCCTTTTGTCATCCCCGCCTGCAGGGATCACGATTATATATGCCCCTCTCCTTTAGGAGAGGTCTGATAGATATCGGGAGGGATGAGGTAATTCAATGGCCCTTTCAAGCCTGTTTTACACCCTTTTTTCCTTAAAAACAGCGCATATTTTATCTATATTTTTCTGTATTTATATCGTATATAAATAGCTTAAAATCAAGTATTTATCTGATTTACGCCCTTACTTTTTTTGATATTTTACATAGACAAATAGCCTTTCCGCTGCATACCCTCTTGTTTTGTATTAATCTCTTTAACATTATAAAAATCTTATGTTCTATTCTGCTTTTTCAGACTGTACAGCAAGTAAAACGATCTACCGCCGGGAAAGAAAAAATAGCAATGCTAAAGCATTTCTGAAAATGGCTTTAATGATCTCTGTAATGCTTTTCATTCATAATCTTCATGCTCAAAGCGGCGGATGGGATGCCAGTGGTACAACCGGTACCTCAGGATACAATGATAATGGAAATGGTGTAATTCAATTATTGAATACCACGAATACAGGTTGTGCAGGCGCTGCTGTGCATGAGACTTCTGATAAATATGATCCCGCTTCAGGGACTGTTTTCAATAAATGTTACCAGGTTTTTTTCGGATGCCCGAATGATGACAACATAGGCAGTGATCAGAAAGGAGACGGACTGTCATTTTCAATTTTTCATACCGAACCTGGTTACGCCAAACAGCGATGGTAAAAATGACCTGTTTGAAATCACAGCGCTTCCGGAAGGTTCCGGATTAAAAGTATTCAATCGTTGGGGCGATGATATGTATCAAAACAGTGATTATGATAATCAATGGGTGGCTGTTACAGATGGTATTTATTATTTCGAACTGATACTTCCCGATGGGAAAAAATATAAAGGATGGGTGAACATAGTTAGGTAGTCGATAGTCGATGGTCCATAGTCCATAGAAGAGGCCAAGGACTATCGACCAAGAAAAAAGAAATTAAAATAAAAAACGGCAAATATAAACATAACAC
>JAIERY010000087.1 GCA_019746425.1 Cytophagaceae bacterium | reverse complement strand
CAGTTGGATATTTTTTGTTATTTAATTAAAATATAAACGACTCTTTATTTTCTTTACGATTAAAATAATGATTTAATATTTCAACCTGATCTTTTACAAATGTAGCGGTATAAGGATGGGCAGGAGAGGGATACCAGGGAGTAAGGATTAATATTTTCACAAGTCTTTTATTTCCGGACATAAACGCTTCATTTGTTTATCATGTGCAACCATCTTCCAAGGCATAGAATTCTCCATGGAGTAAAATTAAAATTGGTTTTACCCGCGATCATATTATTTACCATTTGAATCGTAGCATCTTTATGAAAATATTCGGGAGCGATACGAAGGGTTTGATTTATTTCATTTAAAAACCAATCACTTCCCGTTTGCTTTAGCCAGACTTCTTCCGGACTTACAAAACCCATTTTATCCGTTCGATTCAATACTTTGTCCGGCATAATTCCCGATAGGGCTTTTCTTAAAATTACTTTACGTACTCCATTTGAAAAAACAAATTTTTCAGGCAACCCCAAATTGAATTCTACAAATCGATAATCCATAAAAGGTACCCTTGACTCTATAGACCATGCCATGGAATTACGGTCTTCATATCTTAAAAGAGAAGGTAAGGGACTTCTTAAGACCTGTCGTTGTAAACTTTCCTTCAAATTTTTTGGTAAAGCGACGGCGCTTTCTTTTTTCTCAAGCTTCAGCCAGGAGGGAGTATTTTTCTTGACGACCTTATATTTTTCAGGGAAGATATTTACAAATGGATCAGGAAGAATATTTTGTATCGCTCCTATCAGAAAACCTTTAGGGTAGGATCCATTTTTTCTTTTATAGCTTTGCGTTTCACGCAGCAGGTTAAGCAGAGAAAGCTTTCTAAGTAATCCGGTAAAAAGACTTAATTCGTTTCCTCCGTATCCCGCTAGCTGTTCGTCCGACCCCTGCCCGTCTACCATTACTTTTAAATGTGCCTTTGCCGCTCCGTCAAAAACACAGTATTGACTGAATTGCGATGTGGATCCGAAGGGCTCGTCCTGATGCCAGAGAAATATATCCAAATCATTTTTCAATCTTTCAAAGTCGGGAAATACTCTTACCGATTGGGCCGCGGTTTGCTTGATTACTTCATTTGCATATTCCCACTCGTCAAATTTTTTTTCATCATAGCATGCTGTTACGGTGACCTGGCCTGAATGCTCTGTAAGCTCATTCAGTATCCGATGGATAATGCATACAATCGCGGAAGAATCCAAGCCGCCAGACAGACACGATCCTACAGGGACATCAGCACGCAATCGCAATCTGATGCTGTCTGAGAATAGCTCTAAAAATTTGGCTGTCGCCTCTGATTCGCTTCCTTCCCATCTTTTAGGCGTGAGTGTATACCATCTTTTTATAATGGGTTCGATTCTGGAATGAGAGAGAGGAACTATCGCCATTTCTCCACCCTGCATTTGTTTTATTTTTGTATCAAACGTATCCGCTGAATGATCCAATAATCCGTGCGCGAGATAATCGTAAATTATTTTCTCATTTTTGGAAGATTTGAAATTAGGTAAAATTCTGATTTGCTTAATTTCAGAACAGAATATAAGATAGTCTTCATCGGAATACCAATATAGCGGCTTAACGCCGAAGCGATCTCTAACCGCATAAAGAGTTCCTCCGTTCCTGGGATCTAAAATTAGAAAGCTAAACATCCCGTTTAGTTTCGGCAGACATCCGGTTCCCCATTCTACCCAGGCATTGAGTAGTACTTCAGTATCTGATCCTGAATGGAAAGTGTATCCCTTCTGCTCCAGTTCTTTTCTTAGCTCTATATAATTATACACTTCTCCATTGTAGCTAATAGATATGCCTGTTTGCCCGTGCACCATGGGCTGATGACCTGCAGGAGAAAGATCTAATATGGAAAGTCTTTTGTGCCCCAATCCAACCTTCCAGCTTTTTTCATTTTCAAGAAGTGATAATTTTTTTTCCTCTCTTGAATTTTTTGCCGTTTTACTTCCGGCAAATACTTCAACAGAATTTTTACCATCTTCCCACAATAAAAATCCTTCATCGTCCGGCCCTCTATGATCGATTATATGGGTTGCCTTTAGTAACGGAGTTACATCAGATGAATTTTTTTTATTAATCAATCCTAATATTCCACACATAACTTATGCTTTCCAATTGTTTTTAAACTGTTCAATTTCTCCGGAAGTGTAAAATTTCTTAATAAAAGGTTTTGCGTAAATTTCGTCCAGGATGTTTTCAGGCAATTTGAATTTGTTTTTAAAAAAAGTATAAAACTTAAAATTGGCGCCCTCCCTTCCTTCGTGGCTATTCGTAGTAATTAACTTTATTTTTAAGCCTAGAAATTTTTCAATCACGTTTTCAAAAGAAAGGTTTAGCTTTTCAAGCTTGAGTACCAGTAGTTCAATGTTGCCTTTTTTATAAATATGATAATCCACATGGGTTTCTAACAAGTCTTTTTCAATGGAAATATCAAAAAAAGGTCTCACTTCTTCTTCAATCCAATTAGCCTGATAAGTTACGGTTTCTGAAAGAAATGAAGATCTGAACTCAGGACCTGTAATTTTTGAATATATGACGTCAAACTCCTTTTCGAATATTTCGATATCGGACAATGATTTTTCTTTATTCCATATTTTAAAACCCTGGAAATATCCGCTCAGTGCTCTTGATACCGGGTCTCTTATAAGGCAAATCAATTTAATCTTTTTATCTCTAAGTAATTTCTTCGTGGAATCAGCTATAGCTTCCTGGATAACATGGCGGGCGGAAAGGGAAGGGATAGAGGATTTATTATTCCATTTCTGGTGCAGCGAATGTATATCAAATAAGGCTGAAGACGGAGGTGTATTGCCTCTGAGAGAATTGTAAACAGTGGAAGAGCCTACATGACCGGGAGTATGAATGATGATTATTTCTTTGCTTCTCCAAATAGTGTATTTAGTTTTTAAAAAATGCACATTGTAGAAAATGAATTTATTCTTTTTTAAAATGCTTTTTAAAAAACCAATCATAAAGCTCTACAAGATGTCAGTATAATTTAAGAAGGAATTTAGAGGGCCCGTTTAAGTCTTCGGAGAGCACTAATATACATCTTTCTTTCAATAGGAACAAAAGAGCTCCAGGTATAATTTTCTCTGGCAAAGGTCCTTGCGTTGTTTCTGGCAACAGCCTTATTTGCTTCCAGCCAGCTTAATGTTTTAGCGACTTCTTCTGTTATTCCTTCAATGGATTGTCCGCTAAGCTTCACTGTAAATCCCATATTGTATTTGCTTAGTAATTCCGAAAGTTCTCCAGTTCCCTCTTCCACAATAACCGGTATTCCGGATGCGATGTATTCGCCGAATTTAACAGGCTGGGAAAAAGTGTTGAGTAGAGTAGGGGCTCTTAAAAGCAATCCGACGTCCATTGCCGGCAGATATCGGGCAACTTCTTTCTGCGGTACGCTTAATACTCTTATTCTTTCCGACGATATTCCGGAATCGCTTATTAATTTCTTCATTTTTACGATATCCTGGGTGATGATTACCCCGATATTGACAGGAGATAAACGAAGAGCTGCTTTTATGAAAGGAAAAACAAGATCTTCAAGATGCTGATATTTTTGCGTTCCTCCTAGGTATAAGATGGCATTTTGATTTTGGATATTTAACTCTTGCCTTATTTTTTCTCTCTCCCAGCACTCCACTATTGACTTAACGCAGCAGGGTACTACCTGCGTATCCGAAGGAGCATTAACTTTTTGTATTAAAAATTTTTTTAAGGGGTTACTAACCGTAAGAATTTTTTCCGAGGTATTTATAGCGTTTTTTAAAAATGAAATTTCCTGATCATACAGACTCTGATGATTTTCTGCAAGATTATCGGCTGTATTAATTCCTATATCATGTAATTTTTCCAATGGTCCGAATCCACGTATATCTGTCACGATGGCATCCTGAGGAAATTTATCTTTTAATTTCTTTGCCCATACTTGAACCTTCTCTCCGCGGCAATGATAAATCACAGGGTTGCTTCCGAGTTTTTTCCGAAGTAGCGCAAGCCATGGCATAGCGGGCCAATTATTAAAGCGGCTTATGCGGCCGACAATTTTTATATCTAAGCCCGGTGTTCTTTTTTTTAAGTTTGTTAGTTGTGCTTTAGTTTCCTTGGTAAATAAATTCCTGAACGGCTCAATGATCCATACGCATACTTTAACTGGAGCATCTGATCCTGGTGATTTCAATTGTTCCTCAGCCCGATCGAATACCTGACTTGCGACCAGGGGTGTTTTAAATTCTCCGCCGGTTATTAAATGTACAACAATATAATCTTGCATGAAGTTAGAGCTTTAATAATTCGTCCGCTATTATCTTTGAAGCTTTGCCATTGCCATACAGGTCGATATTAAAATCGGATTTTTTGCCAAGCATTTGGGAAAAACATTGAAGAATTTTTTCGGAGTCTGTTCCAGCCAGTATATTAAAACCGTTCTCGATCAGCTCGATCCATTCGGTTTCATTCCGAAGCGTTACACAATTTTTTTTGAAGAAGAAAGCTTCTTTTTGCAATCCCCCGCTGTCGGTGAGAATAAGCGAAGAGTGTTTAATCAATTGTATCATATCCAGGTAACCGACAGGCTCGATTATGGTAAAGTTGACTTTAATATCCGACGCGTCTAGTGCTTTTTTAGTTCTGGGATGAAGAGGTAAAATCACCTTTATAGTTTTGTTGATTTGATTTAACGCGTGAATAACGGACTTCAGGTTTTGGATCGAATCGGTATTTTCAGCCCGATGTATTGTGGCTAAAACAAAATCTTTAAGATTCAGCTGCTGTGTGATTGAGGAAGTAGCGTCGGAGATATTTTCGTAGTATATAGCGGCATCCTGCATAACATCGCCGTTTTTTATAACTCTGCAATTGAAATTTTCGAAACCTTCCTGTTTCAAATTATTAACAGCAGTGACTGTCGGACAAAAAAGAATATCCGAAATACGATCGGTAAGAATTCGGTTTATCTCCTCGGGCATTTTCATTTCGAAGCTTCGGAGCCCCGCTTCTACATGGATTAACTTTATGTGAATTTTTTTTGCGGCGAGCGCGCCGGCAAGGGTAGAATTTGTATCTCCGTAGACGATTACGGCGTCTGGTTTTTCTTTCAAAAGTACTTCTTCTATCTTTTCAAGCATAAGACCTGTGCTCGCTCCATGTAAGCCTTTTGATACATGTAAATTGTAATGAGGGGAAGGTATTTTCATTTCCTGAAAGAAGATGTCGCTCATGTTTTTGTCGTAATGCTGGCCGGTATGAATGATTATTTCTCTGAGTTCTTCTCTTTTGGAAATTTCTCTACTTACAGCCGCAGCTTTAATAAACTGAGGTCTTGCGCCGACAATTGTGATTAGCTTCATTCAGGATGAATAAAAATTAAGTTTTATTATTTTTTATGTTGCTACAATTTTAGAATCACTGATAATTTTTGTAGCATTAATTAAAATAGAATCAGTGTTCGTTTCTTTGATTTTTTTGGCAGGTATTCCCGCAATTAATATATTCTCTTCTTCAAAATTTTTATTGACTACTGCATTAGCCCCTATGGCGATTCCATTTGCTATTTTTATAGCTCCGAATATTTTGGCTCCGGGACCGATAAATACATTGTCTCCTATAACAGGAGCTTTATCTGAAAATCCAGCCTCAGTACCAATATTTACATTGGTATTGAGGCAGCAATTTGCTCCTACTTTCGCTCCATTATTTATTACAATGGTTCCATAATGCGCAATTGATAAACCAGGCCCGAAGACATTGGGTGGAATTGTGAAGCCAAGTTTATAAGATAATTTGCGGTAATGCCAGAGGATATAATAATACTCTAGAGTAGTGAAGATATTCTTTTTATTTTTCAGTTTACAATTAATGGTATATTCCAGCCTTCTTAAAACCTTTTGAAAATTCCATATTTCATCCGGGAAGAAAATTCTATATAAAAGCCTAGCGCCCTTTTTTTTTCTTCCAAGTGCGATGCAATCGGCTTCTAAATAGAATAAATAGTCTTTCTTATCTTTAATCATTTTTTCTTTCCTCCAATATCCTGTAATAATGCGAAAAATAAGTTATACAATTTTTCAGCGTTTTGCTTATAGTCTCCCAAATTAAGCATTTTATTTCTTCCCGCTATACCCATAGACGTTCTTAAATTTTCATCGGATATTATTTTTAGAATGGCATGCTGTAATTCCTGCGTATTGGCTGGAGGGACTAAAAAACCTTCTTTCATATGTGTTATTACCTCCGCGTGTCCGCCCACATCCGTAGCTATTACAGGGAGACCTGAAGCCATCGCTTCCAACAACGCGTTAGACATCCCTTCATTATGGCTGGGGACTACAAAGGCGTCACTGCTGCGCATTAGTAAGGCGACTTTCTCAGGAGTCATTTTTCCAAGATGATTTATTTTATTTCGGAGGTCTCTTTGGTGGGATTCTGCTTTAAGGTCTATAGCTTCTTTGTATGCTATTTCCGGAGCGACAGCGATTACCTCCCAGTTATTAAATGCGTCTCCGATATTTTGAATAGCATCGAACAATTCAAGCCATCCTTTTAATTTTATAGGTGTAGCTATGCAAAGCAGATATTTTTTTTCAGGGGATAAATCCAGATCTTTTTTAATTTTTATTTTTTCAGCTTCATTTGCCGCAGGGTAGAATGTTTCATATTCCACGCCATTATAAACGGTATGAACTTCTCGTATATTTTCCGCATCCATCCATTTCCGCGCATCGGTTCCCAACCGTTTACTGTTACTCAAGATCATATCCGCTTCTTTAAAAACAACTTTAAGATATTTTCTCAGTACAGGTTTTTCTTCAGGCCAGGCATGCACATCATCTCCTCTTGCGATGGAAATAAGAGGCATTTGTAATTTTCTTTTTATTGCCGTTCCGGCAAAACCTTCATAGCAGAGGAAATGGGTATATAATAAATCCGCATGGCGCAGAGATTTATTTTTACGAATATATTTAGCAAGAGCGTTTCCCATCTGTTCCCAGGGATCTTCCTGGAAAAATCTGCTGGGCATTTTTCTGAATATCCGTGGATGGTGAATACGCACACCGTCAAGTTCATCGTAAAGTGTTTTTGAATAATTGTATCCTTTTTTCCAGGTAGGATGAAAAATATGCAGCCCCAAAGGAGGAAACCAATTAACCGGTTGCAGAACATGACACTCCACTCCGAGTTTTTGCAAAGCTTTTATCTGCCTGTGAATGAATATACCATTGCTGGGCGAGTCTCGTCTGGGGTAGGATGTGCTGACAACAATAACTTTCATGTTAATTCTTTAAAAAGTATCTTTGATCTTTTCTCCGAGAATTGTCGAAAATCTTAATGCGCCTTTATAATTTAAATGTGTATAATCGCGAAAACAGTTTTTATCATGGCAAATCGGATGACTATAAAATTGACAATAAGGGATAGAATGCTTCTTCGCAATGCTATCTATAAATGTGTTAATTTTTTTCCTTTCCTCATCGACACCTGATACCTGATATTGCGGTGCTGAATATAAAAAAATATGAATGTCATGTTGGTTGCATAGATCTATTATCTTGGTCAGATATAGCATGTCGGTTTTTTCAGGTATAAATATTTCTGTTTTTTTTATTGATTCAAAATTTACGAATTCATCTTCACGAAGAATTTCTGATCCGCCTGTGGTGTCCCAGGAAAGTACTTTTGGGAAATCAGATTTTTTAAATAGGAATTCCAGAGGATATTTTTCATTAAACTCTGCGTATTTTGAAAATGGAACATAGTTCCATAAAAAATATTTTTCGGATGTAACGGCATCCCTATAAATATCCGATATTTCTTTTTCCTTCAGCAATGGCAAAAATAAATAATCGGTAAAAGGATAAGGCATTCGGCTCGACTGGAGATTATATTCATCGACATTTATAACAAGGATCTTTATCTTATTTTGATTTTCCAGAAATTTTTTTAAAAGAAGATAATTCTCAGCTAATCCTGATCCTGATGTAGCAATATTGATTCCCTCACCTGTTATTTCCCTTTCAAGAGTGTTGACATCTACTACGTTGGCTGCTCTTGAGGATCCTAGTAATGCAAAATTATAATCACCCTGTTTTTTGTTTAATATCCAATAAATTTTGTTCTGACGATAAAACCTGCCTGGATGGAAATAATCATCGTAATACCATTCGGCAATAAATCCGATAGCATATATAAGAATAAAGAAGATGAATGCCTTTAGTATAAAAAACCTCATTTTTCAGAATTGGAAATAAATAAATTCGGAATTATTATGAAATACGCCAAATAAAGAAATAGAAATGACCAGGAAAATATAGAAACTCCATCGTATTGCTATAGGCTTGTTTTGAAAGAAGTATCGGGTATCTCCTTCTTTTCTTTGTTTCCACTGTATAAGCTCCATCACGAAAATGAATACAACAAGTGTAGCAAAACTGATCATTCCTGTATTCAGATATACTAGGTTCATTCTGCTATTCCCATAATCGGTAAGAATCATTCTCAATTGTTGCCCGATATTTGAAAACAAGTGAGTACTTATATAATAGGCATCCGAAAAGGAGGAAGCCCTGAAAAAAACCCAGGCAAAGCAAACCAATAAAAAGGTTGCCAGGGTTTGACACGCATTCCATAAAATAGGAGCCTTAGTGAGCCTTACGATAGAGACAAATTTTTCACTTGCTTTTGCTGTAAATAAGGCGCATATAAGATATAAACCATGAAGAGCGCCCCATATAATATATGTCCAGTTGGCTCCATGCCATAAACCGCTTATTATAAATACAAAAAATAAATTAAAGTACCACCTGGATATTTTTACACGATTTCCTCCCATAGGAATGTAAAGATAATCCCGGAACCAGGTAGACAAGGAAATATGCCATCGAGACCAGAATTCGGAGATGCTTCTCGAGCAATAGGGGTGATTAAAATTATTCATTAGCTTAAATCCCATGACTTTTGCCGAGCCGATGGCAATATCTGAGTATCCTGAAAAGTCACAATAAATTTGAAAGGCAAAAAGAATCGAAGCTAAAATAAGCGGAATACCTTCGTAAGACTGCGGACTATTAAAGACCGGGTTAATCATGGCGGCGATTCTATCGGCTATGAGTATTTTTTTAAACATTCCCCATAGTATGAGCTTTAGTCCTTCCGTTGCCTGGTTTGGCTGAAAATTATGTTTTTCATAAAACTGATGTAAAATATTTTGCGGTCTTTCAATAGGCCCTGCTACCAATTGAGGGTAGAACATTACATACAGAGAGTAAATCCCAAAATGTTTTTCCGGCTTCTGATTTCCACGATATACTTCAATGGTATAGCTCATTGCCTGAAAAGTATGGAAAGAAAGGCCAATAGGCAGTAATATCTTTAAGAAGGGTATCGGGTTTTCGTGACCGAACAGCGTTACAATAAAGCTGAGATTTTCATTTATAAAATTATAATATTTGAATACGGCAAGGATAAAAATATTTGACGCCAGGCTTATGATCAGAAGATTTCTTCTTTTTTTTCCGCTCGCCTTTTCTATGTAAATCGCTGCGAAATAATCGACCACAATTGTAAAACCTAATATCAGAATATAAATGGGCACAAATGCCATATAAAAATAGCAGCTCGCCATTAAAAGCAGGAACCATCTGTACTTATAAGGAAGGACAAAGTATAGCAGGGTTACTATAGGGAAAAACAAAATGAATTCAAGCGAATTGAAAAGCACTTACTTAAATATTGGTTAATAAATAATCTACATTTTATTTTTTTCAAGCCATGATCCCAATACTATCAAAGCAAAAAGAGGATTGGCGGAAGTTTCTTTTCCGGAGAAGAAATCGTCTTTGAGCGCGGCGGTCCTTGTTTTATCCAGGAGAGGAGTTTGTGCCACTTTTTTCCAGTAGTCTTGGAATAATAATTTTGTTTCCTTCTCTGTTCTCAGCCATTGAGAAAGCGGGGAATTGAACCCGGTTTTTTTTCTGTATGCCAGTTCGCTGCCAAAGTTTTTATAAACGATTTGTCTCAAAGGGATTTTTCCAAAATTATCTTTTCTTTTTAAGCCTCCGGGAATTCTCATGCTTAATTCCACAAGCTTGTGGTCCAATAACGGCACTCTTCCTTCTATGCTGCAGGCCATTGTCATCCGGTCGGCTTTGGTGAGCATTTCGTCAGGAAGACTTGTATGAAGGTCTACGAATAATTGCTTGTTTAGGCTGTCGCTTTCCTGTGATTTTTTGAATAATTTTCTCATTTTCCTCACATACCGTTCGGAATCTATTTCTTTGGAATAATCTTTATTTATTAAGGAAAACGCAGTTTCTGTCGGCAGGATGCTAAGACGGGAGAAATAACGCAAGGCTTCGTCTTTAGACATGGAGGTAGCGAGATTCTTCCATTTTCCCTTATGATTACCCATAATTTTTAAGGCGCCTTTCCCCAAAAACATTCGCAAACTTTCAGGTAACCATTTTACCTGGGAAGGAATGAAATAAGGAATATGCCGATGATCATAGCCTCCAAATACCTCATCGCCGCCATCTCCTGTCAGCACTACTTTTACTTTTTCTTTGGCAAGCTTTGATATCTGGAAAAGGGAAACAGCGCTGGTAAGGGCTATCGGTTGATCCATAAAATTTATCACAGACTCAAGTTCGTCCAGAAAACCGCCTTTCAGAGAAAATTCTTCAAATGGAATTCCCAGTTTTCTGGCCGTGGAAGCAGCTATAGTGCCTTCGTTTACATCTTCATCCGGAAAGGTGGCGCAGAAAGTGTAAAAGCTATTATTTGCATTTTGAGATGCCAGGGTCGTAACTACTGTCGAATCGATTCCAGCGGACAAGAAAGTGCCGACAGGTACATCGGCGATCATGTGTTGATTTATAATTTCTTTCAGATGAGATTCCACTTCTTCCTGAACTTCATTCTCAGATTTGTACATGTTATCTGGGGCAGGATTCAAATGCCAGTAAGAATGATATCGTGGTTTATCATTTTCGATAATGCAAATACTGCCTGGATCAAGGTGTTTTATCTCTTTAAAAAACGTATTAGGTGAGGGAATAGTTAGGAGCAAAAGATATTCGTAAACGGAAGTCCAATCAATAGAAAGAGAATTATCGGTAAAAGAGGAAAGCGAGGTTATTTCGGAAGCAAAAGCGACATATTCCTTACTGTGGTGAAAAAAAAGCGGCTTAATCCCTAGTCTATCTCTTCCTAATATCATCCGTTGTTTTTTTTCGTCCCATAAAGCGAATGCAAACATGCCTCTCACTTCTTCTAAGAAAAATTCGGGCTTCTCTCTGTATTCCTCATACAGGTGCACAAGTATTTCGGAATCTGAACCGGAACGGAATTGATGACCTTTTTTAATTAATTTATTTCTGAGATTATGGAAATTATAAATTTCACCGTTACAAATAACCCAGATAGATTTATTTTCATTGGGCATAGGTTGTGAACCGCTTTCGGAGAGATCGATGATAGAAAGCCGTTTGTGTCCTAACCCGGCTTGACAGTTAATATAAATGCCCGATCCGTCAGGCCCCCGATGATGCAAAGGCTTAATTAATTTCTCAACTTCCGCATTCCGGACTTCCTGTTGATGAAATTTATATATGCCTGCTATACCACACATTAATTATTGTATTTTGAATGCCATACAGGTCTTTTTGTAAAAGGAATGGTCATAGCCGAATTTTCCTTTTTTGCCGGAGCTTTCTCTGCTCTTATATGCAACTCAGAATGGTCTATGGTTCTGGTTACATTTACAAATCCATTGGTTTCGAGAATGTTTTTGATATAATCAAATTCAAATCTTCTGTTTAACAACGGAGCGAATATGTCATGCTTCTGGTGAATTTTAGTTCGGTCACCGCCTGATTTTTCAAGAAGGAAAGCTTCTTTCTCTTTCCAGGTTTTCAATGTATTGTAAATTATCCTTTGCTTAAAGAGTGCAATATCCTTATGATAAGGAACACCTTCTCTTCCGTAAAGATATAAATAGATGAAACCACCTTCTTTGACACAATTCATCACTTGACTGAAAGCCTTGGTAAAGCTTCCGCAATGATGCAGAACACCCCACGACCAAGCCAGGTCATATTTTTTGTCTTTCGGTAATTTTTCCCCAAGATGTTCCAGAGAGGTGAGTATAAAGTTTTTTTCTAAATTGAAATTTTCCAGTACCGACTTAGTGCCTTCGATAGCAGATTCATTGATGTCTACTGCAGTGACATTTGCTCCGAGTTTGGCAAGACCATAAGACCATCTTCCGCCTCCGCATCCGCAATCGATCACATCCTTGCCTTTAAACCATTCCGGTTTAATCAGAGATTCTTCCTCGCAGATAATTTTAGTTACGTTATCTTTAAACCATTTGTCGCTTAACATAGCTTCTCCCTCCTTTAATTCTGCCCATTGAAATCCAAATGTGTCTTTGGTTTGCAAAGCGGCTAAGTTAAGAGCCTGGTCTTCATTATGCACTGCATCATATAATACCTTATAAAGCGCGTCTACTTCGGTTTTATCGGCTTTATTCAGAAGATGATGATATCTTTTTGTAACGGGTTTAAAAATATTTTTTAACAGACGTTTTATCATACTACTATTATTGCTGCAGTTGGCTTTTTAATTCTTGGGGTATTTTATTTTCAACAAGTATATGCTTTACCTCAGGATATAAATTATTATAAGAATCCGGGATCAGAGGATGAAACATGTTCAGCAAATCAACATTTTTATTGTACCAGATCTTATCGTAAATTTTTGTAAAAATAAACTGCGCGGTTTTATAGGAATGGTATTTTTCTATATAAGCTCTGCCTGCGGTTCCTATTTGTCTTCTAAGTTCCGGATTGCGGATCATTATAAGCAGACTTTCCTCGATATTTTCAGGCGATGTTGAAAGTACAGGACATTCATTTAGATGCGAATACCTTCTGAATAGTCTTGTATAAGATTCGTTTTCGAGATTAGAAAGTACTGGTAACCCGCAGGCCATTCCTTCAATTCCGTTGAGTCCGTATCCAAGTATTAATTGTTCCACGAGTATGTCCGCTTCTTCTTGCATAATTCGTCTTACTTCATCATTTTGCTTTTTTTCCAGCAAGATGAGCTCAGCTTTAATTCCTCTGCTTTTAATTCGTTCAATTGCAGTTATCAAATATTCCGTTCCTTTAATAATTCTATGGTTAGGCGAGTGCAAAATTTTTACAGTTTTATTAATGCCGTCAGCATCACTGTAAGATTTTCTCGGTTTCCAGGAGTCGGTATCGATTTGGCATATGCTGTAAGGCAGCAGGTCCCAGCGTCCCGTCGCGTCTACCTGCATTCCGGAGAAAAATATGTCTGCATTTTTTTCCCAGTAAGTGAATCTTTGGGTAATGATATCTTCATTCCGCGCCGCGTTAGGATAATGATAAAGCATGCCATGCTTCCAGGATTGATCTATTATTCCGGAGTATCTATAAAAGTCCGATCCTGCCGGTATGATGATTCTTTTACACCCAAATAATTTCAGAAAATAATCTTCTTTAGCTTCATAAGAAGTTTGATGAAGTACTGCTCCTGTACAGGGCATATGAAATACGTCGAAATTTTTAAGAAAATAATCCAGCAAAAAGTAAGCTCTGTGATTTTTCCTTAAAAACAGGGGAGCCCATGAATAATTGTTTTCTATAATGTCAATGAATATTAAATCAAAATCCGATTTTTTATTAATGTGCTCATAGTAACTGCTCATGACAGTCTTACTATCAAATCCTATTTCTTTCAGGGCGGCAGACCAATAGCGGCTGTTAATGATAGGAGTGGTGCCAAAAAATAGCCTGGGTTTTTTATCGCTATTTTTGTTTTTTCGGTATTTGCCGGCGATTCTATGCCAATAGAATGAAAATAATGAGAATACCCATCTGTCAATCAGTTTATATCCGAAGATTCCAATAAGAACAGAATAGAAAAGTCTTGCCATTATTTATAATAGAAATTCTAATTATTTCTTAATCCGGAAGAAAACATTTTTTCTCCACTCATCAACAGGATATGCTTTTTTTTCCGCTACTATTAAATTTAGCTCTTTAAATATTTTTTCGAAATCTTCCTCTGTATATCTTTTATAATGAAAAGGATTTTCCGCTCCTTCCGGCGTTTCCAGCTTCTTATACCAATCCGGACTTTGTTTTGGTTTAGGCGCTTCTTTTGATTTTACACCCAGCCATATACAAGAATACCCCGAAGGTTTGGTAACACGCAAGGCTTCTTTAATTCCTGCTTTAACATCAACATAGTGCAGGAGAGACGTTCCTGAAATCGTTACATCAAATGAGTTATCTCTAAAAGGCAGATGTTCGCCCATTGCCTGTACAAAATTCAGTTCTTTCGGATGTTCTCCGGAAAGAATATCTATGCCATAATATTCGGCATCGTTATTTCTTTTGTACTTTATATAGGAGGGAATTTTATGCGGTCCGCATCCGATATCCAGTACCTTCCCATGATATTTGCAAAAATCGCCAAAGTCAAAGGCATCTTGTCTTACATCATAACTTACATTTACTTCCGGATGCTTTTCATAAGAGATAACGAAGTTCTCTATCAATTTTTTGAAAGTATTCCACTGCTCTTCGGAATAAATAGGAGAGCGGGAAGGGATAAAATTCCAATGTCCCGCCTCTATATTTTTTTTAAAAACATTCCCCTCTTCATCCTTGAGAGTAAATTCATCGGCCAAAGTCAATGGTTTCTTGGAAACGGGAGATTGTAAAAGTTCTAAAGGTATTTTATACATATTGTTATTAATTAAATTCAAAATATCTTTTCATTCTTTAAAAATAGTCGGCACCACCATTCAAAATTCATAAATGACCAGATCAGCAAACGGTGATTGATTCTTTGATTGATATGCTCATCTATTATTTTTTTCATATATGATGGATTTATAAACTCAGAGCATATTGCTTTTTTGTTCAGGAGAAGTTCTTTGATATAGAGGGCATTTTCTCCTCTGTACCATGATTCATCTGGAGCGGAAAATCCTTGTTTTTTCCGATTGATGATATTTTCCGGTAAAATATCAGCCATGGCCTTTCTTAAAACATTTTTCCCATCGTCAAATTGATGAAAGATCTTTTTCTTTCCAAAAGTGTTTTCGTCAATTCTTTTCATTTCTTCAAAATTTCCCAGTTTATGCTTTACAGGAATTTTCTGAGCAAAATCTACAAGATCATTATCCAAAAAAGGAAAACGTTCTTCGAGGCCGTTTGCCATCGATAGTTTATCTCCTACAAGCAGCAAGCCGGGTAAAAAAGTTTTTATTTCAAAATACAGGCTATTCTGAATGTGCTCTTCCGGAGCGCTATATTTCAATTTTTTATTGAATGTGAATACTCTTTCGAAAGTTTCTCTCGGAGTATTTAAGTCGATATTTTTATAAATATCCTGATTGAAAAGATTTTTTTTGTCTTCATCTCCTACCAGTCTTTGCCAGAATCCATAATAGTTGTTGAAGAAAGATTGTTGGTCGAGCGATTGGAAAATTCTGTAATAGCGCCAAGGATATCCTCCGTAAAGTTCATCTCCTCCGGTGCCTTGCAGACATACCTTAACAAATTTTGAAGCCAGCCTGCTGATATAATAATTAGGATAGCTCATCCCCACCCTGAGGTCTTCAAGATGCCAGACAAGTCTGGGTAAAGACCAGCTAAGATCACCGGCATTGATTACCTGTTCGTAGTGTTCGGTTTTAAAATGATTCGCAATGAGCTCCGCGTCTCTTCTTTCGTCAAAATTAGCTTCTACACCGGTAACTTCGTTCATGTCGAAACCCGCTGTGAAGGTGGTGAGTCTTTTAACATGCCTGGAAGCTATAGCGGTAATGGATCCAGAGTCCATCCCTCCGGATAAATAACTGCCGACTGGCACATCGGCTATCATTTGGTTAGCGATAGCTTTCGTTAACAGACGTTTGGTTTCCTCTTTCGCATCGTCAAAGCCCATTTTTTGATCGGGATTGGAAAAATCGAAATTCCACCATGAATGATGTTTTACATAAGTGGTTAAAGTGCGATCAACTTTTACAGTATTCGCCGGAGGTAGCATGATTACTCCTTTAAATAGAGTCTGATAAGAGAAAACATTTTGAAAAGTGAAATACTCATTCAATGCGGAATGATTAAGCTCTACTTTAAAATCAGGATGCTTCATAAATGCTTTTATTTCCGAAGCAAAAAGCAGAGTATTATTCTTTAGCCAGTAATATAAAGGCTTAATTCCATATCGGTCTCTGCTTAAATAAAGTGTTTTGGAAGGTTTGTGCCATGCTGCAATTGCGAACATTCCATTAAACCTTTCGAAATAAGAAGGGCCGAATTCCGCCAGACCTTCAGAAATCACTTCTGTATCTGTAGTAGAAATAAAGGTATGGCCTAAAGACTTTAGCTGGGATTTTAATTCGATATAATTGTATATGCAACCGTTGAAAATTACAGTCCATTCACCATTCCTGGACTGCATAGGTTGCGATCCTTTTGAAGAAGTATCCAGTATGGCCAGACGACGGTGGCCCATGCCTATATTTTCTTCAATAAATAAACCGTCACTGTCAGGTCCCCGATGGGAAAGAGAATGAGTCATTTCTTTCAGCACCTGATGGGAGACAGTGCCGCCATTGATATTAAAGATACCGGTAATCCCGCACATTAATTTTTTGTTATTTCTTTTTGTGTTATTAACTAACTTCAGATTCTCAATTTATATTCTTTAGACAATATACTACATATTCATAGTCTTCTTTGACCATTCTGTTATGCAATGGAATTGCCATAGAATATTCGTTAGCCGCGTAAGCGCCAGGAAAGTCCTGTGGTTTGATATTGTATTTATTTTTATAGAATGATAGCATATGAACGGCGTGTGTCCCCGGTCTCGTACTGATACCTTTTTGTTGCAGCTCCTCCATAATGTCGTTTCTTTTACGAGGAGATTTTTTTTCATCTACAAAAGTCACATAAGATTGCCAGCCGTGCTTGTATTTAGATTCATAAGCGGGAAGCCTAAGCCAGCTTATATCCGACAAATTTTTTAAATAATAATCTGTCCAGTGCGCTCTTTCTTCTATAAAACTATCGAGTTTCTTTATCTGCACAACTCCAACTGCCGCTTGTAGATCGGTCATACGATAATTATAACCCAGTATGTCAAATTCAGGAAGAATGTATGGTTTTGGTCCGTGATGCCGTTGCTCTTCCGAAATTGAGGCGCCATGGTTACGTAGCATTTCCAGTTTTTCAGCTATCTCATCATCATCAGTAGTGAGCATGCCTCCCTCGCCTGTAGTAACGGATTTTCTGGGATGAAAAGAGAAGCAACCGATTGTGCCCAGCCCTCCTGCAGGTTTATTGTTATAGCCGGATCCCGCAGCGCAAGCAGCGTCTTCTACTAAAGGGATATTACCTGCTATAGCTTTTATAGAATCCATGTCAGCACATAAGCCGAAAAGATGCACAGGAATAATGGCTTTAGTTTTGGAAGTTATTTTTGACTTTAAGCTTTTGGGATCCAGGTTGAAAGTTACAGGGTCGATATCTACAAAAACTGGAGTGGCATTGCAATATAAAACAGCATTAGCTGTAGCCACCCATGTGAATGCGGGAACAATTACTTCGTCACCCGCTTTGATATTTAAACTTATGAGAGCAAGATGTAGGGCAGTAGTGGCGCTTGTGACAGCCTTCGCATGTTTTACTTTATGCCTTTCTGCAAATAATTTTTCAAACTCTCTCACTTTGGGTCCAGAAGTAAGCCATCCATTAATAAGAGGTTCTTTTACCGCTTCCCATTCTTCTATACCAGTTACAGGTAAAGAGATAGGGATGTTTCTTTTTTCCATCCGCTTTAAAATTTATTCGTTTTATTATTCATTATTCAAGGACTTAACAAGTCAACTTTTTGACTGTCTCTCCATTCTATGAGTTTTGTCAGACCTTGTTCAAGACTATATTTATAAGCAAATCCCAATTCTTTCTTCGCTTTTTCAGCCGATCCTATCCTGTTTTTTACAAGTTGCCGCGCATCGTCTGCGCTATAAGGTTTATAAGTTACCTTCAGATTGGAATTTTTCAGACGCAGTATGGTGTCACAAAGTTGTTTTATAGTAGTCTGTACTTGTGTGCCCACATTATAAAAACCAAAATTGGTGTCTGATTTGAGTGCCGCTATATTACATCTTGCTACATCTTCAACATATATAAAATCATAAGCCTGGCTTCCATCTCCGTTTATAGTCGGTGTTTCATTGGCGTCTATTTTATTAAGCATAATAGGAACGACTCCGCTATAAACAGCATGTTGGTCCTGGCCAGGGCCATATACATTCATATATCTTAAACCGATCACAGATAGGCCATACCTGTCATTGAAAGCGGTACACATCGCCTCTCCTGATATTTTAGTTGCCCCATAGAAATTTTTATTATTAAAGGGATGGCTTTCTGTCATTGGTACTTCAACGGCGTCTCCGTATACAGATGCGGAAGAAGAATATATTAATTTTTTTACTTTATTTTTTATACAAGCTTCGAGCACATTGAAAGTTCCTTGGATATTTACATCAAAAGCGGTTCTTGGAAAATCTTTACAGTGAAGTAACCACATAGCAGCCAAATGAAAAACATAATCAATATCTTTCATCGCTACATCCAATACATCTATATCGCGGACATCGCCTCCAAGTGGAAATATACTGCAACGAGGATCTTTAAGCGAGTCTTTTATATTATCTGTTTTACCTCTCGTAAAATTGTCATAAATAATGACTTCTTTTGGATCTTCTTTTAGAAGCTCGCTGACTACAAATCCTCCAATAAAGCCTGCGCCTCCGATTACTAAAATTCTTGAGCCTTTTAATTCCATAATGTTTACAGTTTATTAATATTCCAGGAACCGTCTATTCTTATTTTTCCGAAAGATAAATTAAAAGGATATTTGTCCTTATTATTTTCAGAAATATTTAGCACAGCTAAGTCGCCTACTCTTTCAACCACTTCAATGGTTCTGCCTCCGTGTTCCATGTTGTGAATCCCTAAATTTATTTTATAATTCCCAGGCAATAATATGGGGTGCATATGAACACGTACTCGGTACTTCCCGGCTTCTAGCGATAAAGTAGATTTATTGATATCGAAGCTGGAAGTATGGGTAAATCTTGTTTCATATTCGCCAATACCCATTTCGATAATGGCCTGATTGATTTTTTCGGTAACTTCCAATTCAACTTCTACTATAAATGGTTGGTTATAGTAAATGGTAGTAATATTTTCTTCTTTAATATTTTTTATAAAAACACGCTTGAATTTCGCCGAACCTGTGCTTAAAGTTCTGGAGTCTTCGGGAATAATTCCTTCTTCCGATGCAGAAGAAATTTGCTTCAGGTAGGAGTCTATAATGTTATGCGCATTTCCCTTTTGCTTTAAAAGTCCATTCTCCAAAAAAATCGCGTTCTGACAAAGTTCTTTTACGGCAGTCATGTTATGGCTTACAAATAAAACTGTTCTTCCTTGGAATGAAACATCTTTCATCTTACCGAGACATTTTTTTTGAAATTCCGCGTCCCCAACAGCGAGTACTTCATCTACAATAAGTATTTCGGGTTCGAGATGTGCGGCTACTGCAAAAGCTAATCTCACATACATTCCGGACGAGTATCTTTTAACAGGCGTGTCTATGTAGCGGGAAATGCCTGAAAACTCGACTATATTATCAAACTTGGATTTTATTTCATGCCGCGTCATCCCAAGTATTGCGCCATTCAGATAAATATTTTCTCTGCCGGTTAGTTCCGGATGGAATCCCGTACCTACCTCCAGTAATGAAGCAACTTTTCCTTTAGCACGTACTCTTCCTGTCGTAGGAGAAGTGATTCTGGAAAGCAATTTTAGCAAGGTGGATTTTCCCGCTCCGTTTTTTCCTATGATTCCCAATACTTCGCCCTGATGCACTTCAAAGTTGATGTCTTTTAATGCCCACGAATATTCACTATTGGCTTTTCCGGATCTGTCATTAGTAGTTCCAAGCTTTAAAAAAGGATCTTCCTTCCCTCTTATTTTAGCCCACCACCTGTTGAGATCTTGGCTAAGCGTACCTGTACCAACTTCTCCTAATCGGTATAGCTTGGATAGATTTTCGACTTTTATAGCCACAGTACTCATATTCCCTTTTCGAATTTTGATTTTTATACAGTATCAATAAATGATTTTTCAACTTTGTTAAAAATAATAACTCCTGAAAAAAGAATAAAAATCATAAATAGAGTAGAGTATAGTAGCTGCGAAGGTTCAACACTGCCTCCTTTTCCGAATATACCGAACCGAAATGTCTCTATTATAGAAGTCATAGGGTTAAGTAAAATCAGAACCTTATATTTTTTTTCCGCCAATTTTGACATAGGAATTATCGTTGGAGTCAGGAACATTAATAGTTGCACTCCAAAAGTGATGAGAAATGTAAGGTCACGGTATTTCGTTGTCATGGCTGAAAAAATCATTCCAAATCCTAATCCAAAACCTATCATTAATATAATTAGCAAAGGGATTAATAGTACATATCCATTAGGTGCGATTTCCTCTCCTTTGGCCAGAAAAAAAACATATACTGTAATAAGCAGTAGTATCTGTATAAAAAATCTTAGTAAGCCGGATATGATTTTTGATAAAGGCATTACGATTCTTGGGAAGTATACCTTGCCGAAAATGCCGGCATTCTCGGTAAATGTTTTAGAGGTGCTTATAAATGATTCTGCGAAATAATTCCAAACTATTATTCCGGAAAGATAAAATAACATATGAGGCAATCCGTCGGATGGCAAGCCGGCCATTCCTCCAAATACAAGAGTAAATACAATCGAAGTTAAAATGGGTTGAATAAAAAACCATGCCGGCCCCAGGATGGTTTGTTTATATACGGCTACAATATCTCTTCTTACGAATAAAAAAAGTAAATCCCTATACTTCCATATCTCCTTCAATTTAAGATCCCGGGGGCGGGGGGGGGGGGGGGGGGCCCAGTCCCAATTTTCTTCTTTTTCAAAAACTTTGCTC
>JAIERY010000110.1 GCA_019746425.1 Cytophagaceae bacterium | reverse complement strand
GACGCTCTTCCGATCTGGCATATTTTTTTACTATACTAAAAGTTATGCAGGTATCATCAGATTTACCAGTATAGAAGATGCCAAAAAAATCTTCAAGGCATTATCCGTATGCCTGATCCTTGTATTGCTTCTCAATCTTGCGAGTGATGTTTTGAGGAATACATACCTTGTTCCTGTTTCAGTAGCCTTTATAGATTATTTTTTATCCATGCTCTTTATGGGAGCTTTCCGTATCGTTGCCAAGATACTTTATTATGAATCCAAAGGTATTAGTTCAGAAATCAGAAATATAAAGACTCCTAAAGTGAATGTGATCATTTACGGTGCGGGAGAAGCTGGTCTTATTACTAAAAGAACATTGCAGCAGGATGAAGGCATGAATTATAATATTATTGCCTTCGTCGATGACAACCCTGCCAAATCGAAAAGCTCTATTGAAGGAGTAGATATTTACAGAGCAAGTTCAATGCTTAATCTTATCAAGGAATATAAAATTGAGCTTGTGATCATCGCTATACAGAATATTTCTTCTGAGCGTAAGAAAGAAATTATTGATACCTGTCTTTTACTGGGTGTGCAAGTGAGAAATGTACCCCCTATTGAAAGATGGATTAACGGAGAATTAAGTTTCAAGCAGATCAAAGATGTAAATATAGATGATATGCTTGGACGAGAGCCGATCAGGCTTGACAATACTTTAATACGTACAGAGCTTCACGATAAGGTAATTTTAATTACAGGTGCAGCCGGCTCTATCGGTAGTGAACTTGCGAGGCAAATTGTGCAATATTCCCCGAAAAAAGTCATGCTTCTTGATCAGGCTGAGTCGCCTCTTTATGATCTGGAACTTGAGCTGTCTGAACTTCCTTTGAAAATAAACTTTGAAGCGGTAATAGCAGATGTCGGGAATAAAGAAAGGATGGAGAGGGTGTTTAGTTATCTTCTTCCGGATGTTGTTTTCCATGCTGCTGCATACAAGCATGTACCGGTAATGGAAATGAATCCTTCTGAGGCTTTACTTGCCAATATTCACGGCACAAAGGTTACTGCAGACCTCTCTATAAAATATAAGGTAAAGAAATTTGTAATGATCTCTACGGATAAGGCTGTGAACCCAACCAATGTAATGGGAGCTTCGAAGAGAATTGCAGAGATTTATATTCAGTCCTTAAATACACTGATCCATAAAGAAGATTCTGAAAATAAATTTAACAGTACCAGGTTTATTACTACCAGATTTGGTAATGTGCTTGGATCAAACGGGTCAGTAATTCCCAGATTTAAAAAGCAGATTGCAGAAGGTGGTCCTGTGACCATTACACATCCTGAAGTAACACGTTATTTTATGACCATTCCTGAGGCTTGTCAGTTGGTGCTCGAAGCAGGCGCTATGGGAAAAGGAGGGGAAATATTCCTTTTTGATATGGGTAAGTCTATTCGGATTGTGGATCTGGCTAAAAAAATGATCAAGCTTTCGGGACTTACGTTGGGAAAAGATATACAGATTATGTTTACAGGAATGCGTCCCGGAGAAAAGCTGCATGAAGAGCTTCTCAATGATAAAGAAAATACCATTCCTACTCACCATCAGAAAATTATGATTGCTAAAGTGAGGGAGTATGAATTTGAAAAGGTATCCAAACAGATCTCAGAACTTGTGAAGCTGTTTAATTCTCAGGATAATGATGCCATCATTTTAAAGATGAAAGATATTGTTCCTGAATATGTGAGTCATAATTCGATTTATGAGAAGCTGGATAAGATGAACCTGGTACAGAATTAATTAAACTCCAGATACCAAATAACAAATCCCAAATGTCAGATGTAGTCTGGTTTTTGGGATTTGTTATTTGGTGTTTTTTAGTTTTATCACACTTAGTTTATCCTCACATCTTTTCAGCATTTCCTCAGTATTAATATTGAATACCGGATGAATATGGTCGGGGGCGATCTCATTCAGCGGAATTAAGGTAAAACGTCTGTTGTGCAGCTGCGGGTGAGGAATCTTTAAATCATTTTTTACAATTATTTCATTGTCATAATAAAGTATATCTACATCAATAGTTCTTGGCGCCCAGCGGTCGAGTCTTATTCTGCCTATCATCGTTTCTACCTCCAGTACTTCTGTTAATAATTTTTCCGGGCTTAAAGCTGTTTCCACTATTAATACCTGATTCAAAAAAGCAGCCTGGTCTTTTTTCCCCCAGGGCTCTGTTTCATAGAGCGAGGAGGAGGAAATAATTTTGCCGATTTTATTTTCAATAAATCTGTATGCCTCATTAAAATTATTTCTGCAATCGCCCGAATTGCATCCCAGTAAGAGATATGCTTTTGACATATGATTAAAATTAGCGCGAAAGAATTCTCAGGTCAATATTATTTATTTTATTTGTATATTGTTAGTTAAAGAAATAAAAAATTATGAGACAATTTTTCAAATTTGTTGGCGCCACTGTGGTCGGGATGTTTCTGTTTATCATTTTAGGCATTATTTTTTTAGTTGCAATTATTCCGAAGCCTGATGGCCTTAAGGAAAACTCAGTGCTAAAAATTGATCTGGATAAGAGAATTGTAGAAAGGGAGAAAGGAGATTTATTCGGATCCATTAAGCCGGCATTCACAGGAGAAGAAGGGTCAATCGGATTGCTTGAAATCAGGGAGTCTGTTAAACGGGCCAAAGATGATTCGAATATTAAAGGGATTATTCTTGATCTTAGAGATGTTCCTGCTGGTTTTGCTATGTTGGAAGAACTTCGTAATACATTGATTGACTTTAAAAAATCCGGAAAATTTTTAATAGCCTATAGCGAAAGTTACTCTGAAGGAAATTATTACCTGGCTTCCATCGCTGATAAAATTTATCTTCCTGAATCCGGACTGGTGGAGTTGAATGGGCTGGGGGTAGAGCTTTTATTTTTTAAAGGAACGCTGGAGAAGCTGGAGATTAAACCTGAAATTTTTCCTGTAGGGAAATATAAAAGCGCTGTAGAGCCTTTCAGATATGAACAGATGAGTGAAGCCAATCGGGTACAGATAAAATCTTTTCTTAATTCCATTTACGGTCGGTATTTGTCGGACGTGTCTAAGGCAAGAGCCATCGACGAAAATGTATTAAGACAGGTTTCCGATTCCATGCTGGTACGCAACAGCAATGATGCGCTGAGATACAAGCTGGTGACGGATATAGGCTATTACGATCAGGTGCTTGAATTTGTAAAAAAGAAACTGAGTATAGAGAAAGACGAAGACTTACACGTGATCGGACTTTCAAAATACAACAGTTCGGATTTTGATAAGTACCAGGAGAAGAAAGACAACCAGGTAGCGGTAATTTTTGCAACTGGTGAAATTGAACAGGGAAGGGCAGACAGAAATAATATAGGTTCAGAAGCTATTGCTGCTGAAATCAGAAAAGCCAGGATCGACGAAGATGTGAAAGCTATTGTGTTGAGAATAAACTCTCCGGGAGGAAGCGCCCTTGCTTCTGATATTATCTGGAGAGAAGTATTGCTTGCTTCCAAAGTGAAGCCTGTGATTGCATCCATGTCTGATGTAGCTGCATCCGGCGGATATTATATAGCGGCCGCCTGTGATACCATTGTGGCACAACCCAATACCATTACAGGGTCTATCGGAGTGTTTGGAATTTTATTCAACGGAAAAGATTTTCTTAAAAACAAATTAGGTATTACCAGCGACAGAGAAGCTACCGGAAAATTCAGCGACATAGGAAGCTTTAGCCGTGAAATGACCGATTATGAAAGAAAGGCTATACAGACTGAAGTAGAAAGAATCTATGCCGACTTTAAAAAGAAAGTGTCCATGGGCAGAAAATTGGATACTGCGGCTGTTGAAGAAGTAGCGCAAGGCAGAGTATGGAGCGGGAGAGAGGCAAAGAAAATTGGCCTGGTGGATATATTAGGCGGACTGGATGATGCTATTAAGATAGCGGCTGATTGTGCAAAACTGGGAACCGATTTCAGCATAGTATATTTACCGGAGCAAAAAAGCCCGATATTGAAAGAATTTTTTGACCAGATGGGAGAGGATGCGGCTGTTGCTCATACAGATCCGGAGTTTGAAAAATTATATCCTTACTTTAAAATGCTGGCAGAAATAAGGAAAATGCAAGGAATTCAGACCAGAATGCCTTTTGAAATTATAGTTAAGTAGTTGATAGTAAGCTCACTGCTCATTTTGCCTAATACAAGCGATTTAATTACCTTTGCAGGATTATGAACGAGATAAGAAACAACTGGACAAGGGAAGAGATTTCAGAAATCTACAATAGCCCCATTCTGGAGTTAATATATAATGCTGCTACTGTGCATCGTCAGTACAACGATCCGTCTGAAGTGCAGGTATGTACTTTATTATCTATCAAGACGGGAGGGTGTCCTGAAGATTGTGCCTATTGCCCACAGGCAGCAAGATATCATACCGATGTAAAAGTGCAGAAACTTATGGAGCCTAAAGAAGTGCTTGATGCTGCTCTTATAGCAAAAGAATCAGGAAGCACGAGATTTTGCATGGGCGCTGCATGGAGGGAAGTAAGAGACAATAAAGATTTTGATAAAGTAATTGAGATGGTGAAAGGTGTGAGCACCATGGGTATGGAAGTTTGCTGTACTTTAGGAATGCTTACTGAAGAACAGGCGCAGAAATTAAAAGATGCAGGTTTGTACGCCTACAATCATAACCTGGATACCAGCGAAGAGAACTACGATAAAATTATTACCACCCGCACTTATAAAGACAGACTGGATACACTGGACAATGTCAGAAATGCAAAAATTTCTGTTTGCTCCGGTGGCATTATCGGAATGGGCGAATCTCACAATGACCGGATAGGAATGTTACAAGTGTTGTCAAATCTTCCTGAGCATCCGGAATCAGTACCGGTGAATGCGTTGGTACCGGTAGACGGTACTCCTCTCGAAGATCAGCCAAGAGTTTCGGTATGGGAAATGGTAAGGATGATCGCTACCGCGAGAATTATCATGCCTAAAGCAATGGTGAGACTGTCTGCAGGAAGAGTGCGCATGACGGTAGAAGAGCAGGCTTTATGCTTCCTTGCGGGGGCTAATTCTATTTTTGCCGGAGATAAACTACTTACTACGCCAAATCCTGAAGTGGATGCTGATAAAGAAATGTTCCAGGTGTTAAATCTGAAACCAAGGAAGTCATTTAAAAATGCTGATCAGCCGGTAGTGAAGTTTGAACAGGTACCTCATTAAATAAAATTATGAATGTTGAATTTTGAATTGAGAATTTAAAATCAACAATAATATAACCCACATAGAAGAACACAAAGTCATGCTCTGTGTTCTTTCTTTTTTCTCTGTGCTCTCTGTGGTTTAAATTTCAACAAATGAAAAAACTCCTTCAGAAATTAGAAGAAAGAAAAAAAGAAGGAAACCTACGTTCGCTTTCTGTTCATAATAACCTCATTGATTTTTTTTCCAACGATTACCTTGGACTTGCCAGGAATAAAGAACTTGCCGCTCTCATTCATCAAAAACATACAGACATTCCGGGAAATCTTAATGGAGCTACCGTATCACGATTGCTTTCCGGTAACAGCGAATATTTTGAAGAGACCGAAAGAAAACTTGCAGGCGTTTTTAAGGCAGAGAAATGCCTGATATTTAATTCAGGCTACAACGCCAATCTTTCCATCTTATCTTCTGTTCCCCAAAAGGGTGATACTATTATTTATGATGAATTGATCCATGCCAGTTTAAAGGAAGGCGCGCGTTTGAGTTTTGCCAGCAGGTTTCCTTTCAAACACAATGATCTTTATGACCTGGAGCAGAAAATAAAAAAAGCACAAGGCGATTGTTATGTAGTAGTGGAATCTGTCTATTCCATGGATGGAGATTGTTCTCCTTTAAAAGAAATCATACAGCTTTGTGAAAAGCATGGAGCGTTTTTAATTCTGGATGAAGCGCATACCACAGGTATCTGGGGCAAAGGTGGCAATGGATTAGCCTGTGAGACTGGCCTGTATAATAATATTTTTGCAAGAATTTATACCTTCGGAAAGGCAATGGGAATACATGGCGCATGCATTGCAGGTTCTTCGTCGCTGATAGAATACCTGATAAATTTTGCCAGGCCGTTTATTTATACCACTGCTTTACCTCCGCATAGCCTTTCCTCTATTCAGGCAGCATTTGATTTTATTAAAGCAAATAATAAAATATCTGATAGTTTATTTCAGAGAATTGCATTATTTAAAAATCAATGTAAGAATATTCTTCAGGACCAATCTCTGCTGATAGAAAGTGAAAGTCCCATACAGGTATTCAAAGCCAGTGGAAATAAAAATGCCAATGACATGGCGGATTTTTTAAGTCAAAAAGGATTTGATGTAAGAGCAATTCTTTCTCCTACGGTAAAAGAAGGAGAGGAAAGGCTAAGGATATGTTTGCATGTTTACAATACGGAAGAAGAAATCAAAAAGCTGGTCGAGTGTATTAAAAATTCTCAATTGTAAATTATATAGATGAGATTTTTTGATAAGTTTTTTGTAATAGGAATTCAAAAATTTAGAATTTAGAATTTAAAATTAATATTGTGGTCTATTTTGTTACTTCCATTCATACCGACAGCGGCAAAACTCTTGTAAGCGCTATACTTACCCATGCACTGCAGGCAGATTACTGGAAGCCGGTGCAATGCGGTATAGAGCAAAGGGACTTTGATACGGTGAAATCTCTGATGAGCAACAACCATTGTATGCTTCATGAAGAGGCTTACCTTTTAAAAGCGCCTATGTCGCCTCATGCAGCTGCAGAGAAAGAAGGAGTTAAAATAGATCTGAAACAAGTTAATTTACCGGATACAGATAATGATCTCGTAGTAGAAGGTGCCGGAGGGGTGATGGTACCCTTGAATGAAAAAGATTTTGTGATTGATATTGCCGCGAAAATAAATGCGGAAATTATCCTGGTATCCAATATTTACCTGGGAAGCATCAATCATACTCTTCTAACAATTAATGAATTGAAGAGAAGGAATCTTATAGTAAAAGGAATTATTTTCAATGGTATGGAGAATAAGGATACAGAAGATTTTATTTTAAAATATTCCGGATACAAGTGCCTGTTGAAAATAAGGCCGGAGAAGGAAGTGAGTGAAGAGATGATAGCGAAATATGCTGTAAAGCTTTTTGAGAATTGGGATAATTAAAGTTGGCAGTAGGCAATTGGCAGTAAGCAATACTATTGCCAATTGCCTACTGCCAGTTGCTTACTTATATGCTTGACAAAGACCAAAAAAATATCTGGCACCCTTACACTTCCCTGCAGGGAGCAGCTGATAATATATTGATCGATTCTGCCAAAGGGATTTATTTATACACTCCTGATGGAAGGAAAATTATCGATGCGGTTTCATCCTGGTGGGTAAACATTCATGGGCATTCCAATGAATACATTGCTGATGCGATCGCTGTGCAGGCAAAAAAACTCGAGCAGGTGATTTTTGCAGGATTTACTCATGAGCCTGCGATAAGACTTTCGGAACGAATATTAAATATTGTCCCAGGCAATCATCAGAAAATATTTTTCTCAGACAACGGAAGCACTGCGGTAGAAGTAGCTTTAAAGATGGCTATACAATACTGGCATAATCTTAATGTGCCGAGAAAAAAAGTAATCGCTTTACAGGGTGCTTATCATGGTGATACTTTCGGAGCTATGTCGGCGGGGGAGCGTGGAATTTTTACCAAACCTTTCTACGCGCATCTTTTTGAAACCGATTTCATTCCCTTTCCTGTGAAAGAAAATTTTCAGGAAGTATTAAAGACATTTGAAACATTAGCCAGTCAGAATAATGTTGCAACATTTATTTATGAGCCTTTAGTGCAGGGTGCGGCGGGAATGAGGATTTATTCTCCTGAAATACTTGATAAATTATTAAGTATTGCGCGAAAATATGATGTTATCTGCATTGCAGATGAAGTAATGACGGGGTTTGGAAGAACTGGTAGAATATTTGCTTCTGAATATATGCAGGAGAAGCCTGATATAATATGTCTCTCCAAGGGAATTTCCGGAGGGGTATTACCTTTAGGCGCTACATGCTGCAATGCAAAAATTGTAAACGCTTATGAAAGCAGTGACCCGGGGAAAACTTTTTTTCACGGACATTCTTTTACTGCAAATCCTATTGCCTGTGCAGCAGCGAATGCAAGCCTGGACCTGCTGGAGAAAAAGGAATGTATGGCGAGAATTAAAATGATTTCTATGAAGCATGAGCATTTTGCAGTGGAGTTGAGAAAGCAAAAAAATGTTAAAAAAGCAGGCAGTTTAGGCACAATTTTATCTATAGAAATTGAATCAGGTGCGGATACAGGATATTTAAATAAATTGAGAAATACCCTATATAATGCATTCCTGGAAAATGGAATATTAATGAGGCCCCTGGGTAATATTATTTACCTGATTCCCCCCTATGTTATTGAGGAAAATGAGCTGGATTATATCTATAATTCCATATTGAAAATTTTGAAAAATTTATCTTGAAAAACGCATAACATTTGCCTTTTTTTATCGTAACAAAAAGGTAGATCGTGGGTTTAAATAACGCAATTAACCCCGTTTCTTAGCATTAATCCCTGTTAATTTTAATAATACCGCCACCGTGAGAGTCATTGTACTAAATGCGTTCCTGATCGTCCTCTATTGCTTTCCTGCATTTGCGCAGGTCTTAAATACCAGTATTCCCTTTACAGCATCCAGTCCTATGCTTGAGCCAGACGGCAGAAAGGAAATATTGAAAATTTCAGAAAATGAATTTGTTGTGCTTAGTAAAATAAAAGGAGGACTTACCGGTGATTCGGAATATTCTCTTGAGAAATATGACGGTACTTTGAAAAATATTTTCAAGGTACCTTTTGTCGTTACTACACATGAAGATATAAAAGAACTCTATTTTAACGGGACAGAATTAATGATCTTTTCGGTAATGCACAACACAGATGCTTCGGAGAGTAAATTAATTGCTCATACTTTTAATGCTACGTCAGGAGCAAAAGGTACGGATAAAATTTTAATGGATTTTAAAGTGCCTATCTACAATGTAGTGCGGGCGAGAGGTGCCGTGGAAGAAACTTTTGAAAATGCAGTAGCTTCTGGTTTGAGCAAAAATTTTGTAGTTCCTTTCCAGTATCAGTACGATATACAATTTTCTCCTGATGGAAGTAAGTTCATTGCTTATATATTTGATTACAGCAAACCAAACCTATTTGCATCAGCAGCAATATTTGATAAGTCTCTGAATAAAATATCCGAGGGCACTGTCCCTATTGATAATAATTTTGTGAATTATGGTATCTATGTCAACAACCGCGGTGAGGTAGTAATTCTGAATGTAGATAAGCTGGGGAGAATTGAAGTGGTGCAATTCAATATGACCACCAAAGATAACAAGCTCCTGGACATACAATATTCCAGTACCCAGCGAGAAAGTTTAAAAATTGCCTTTATCAATGACGATGAAATTTTTGTTGGTTGTGTGAATACCAATCAGAATAAGATGGTAGGGGTGATGTATGCTAAGTTTAACTTTGCTAAAAATCTTGTAGAGAAAATTAATTTTCATGACATGAGCGATGGTCTGGTCCAGACTGCCAATGCAGCCCGGGCCAGTAAGAATGTTAAGACTACGGAGACATGGGCGAATTATGAACTAACGCACTTTGTAGTAAATAAATATGAGAAAGTAGTAATGGTGCTGGAGAAAAGGGAAATCAACAGTACAGACTATTTATATAAATCAGAGTCGGTGCTCGAGCCAGACAGATGGAAAGAGCGAATGGCGAAAGTAAATACAGAAGGAGTACTGATGTTTTCTTTTAACAGCAATGACGAACTGATGTGGGAAAATTTTTACTTTAAATCCCAGCAGGCTGATATTACTTCCGGCTTAACCAACTCTTCTTTTATTTTCTACAGTAATGATGAAGTAATACGCATAGTTTATGCAACTTCTGATAATGCAGCCGGAATATTCAATGTGATGAACTATGTAGAGTGGGATGCTTCCAATGGAAATAAAGTTAAAGAGCTTCAGCTTCCCAATGATGAGGGACTTGCGCTGGTAAGAAATTATTCTTTGTGGTGGGATGATAAAGTGATCGTGGCCGGTCGTAAAGGATTGATCCCTAAAAAATATACTTTGCTTTCCTATAAGTTAAATCCGGGAAATTAAAGATTTATATATCTGCCGTAAATCTATTAACCCTGCAAAGCTCACAAAAGTCGGACGTATGCCTTTTATATTTTGATATCACCATTAAAGAAAAAATCCACAAATTATCACCATGTAATCTTTTGCTTACTTAAAAACGCCGCAATCCCTCTCTGACAATCTTCTGTGCTGCGAGCTTTGGCATTCATTTCGGCAGCGTACTTTAAGGCATCGTCCAGTTTCATTCCTTGTACATCAGCGATCATTTGCTTGGTGAGTTCGAGTGAATTTCCTGAGTTCGACGCACATAGTTTCTGTGCAAATTCATATACCGCATTTTCAAGTTGGTTTGGTTCTTCAATAGAATAGATCAGCCCGATGGTTTTTGCATCCTGTGCAGAAATGATATTGCCTGATAATAGTAATTCCTTTGATCTGGCTTCGCCGATTTTTCTTAAAAGAAATACCATGACAATGGCGGGTATGAACCCGATCTTCACTTCTGTATAACCGAAGGTTGCAGCAGGTACGGTAAAGGCAAAGTCGCAGACAGAAACCAGTCCGGCTCCGCCGGCAATCGCATGTCCGTTGACCTGTGCTATCACTACTTTCTTATGAGTATAAATAATTTTGTAGAGTTCCATAAGATTGGTGGAGTCTGCGAGGTTTTCGGCATAGGAATTTTTTTGCAGCTGCTGCAGGTATTCCAGGTCTGCCCCTGCGCAGAATACTTCTCCTTCTGCCTTGAGAATTACTATTTTAATATCCGGGTTATCCTGGGCTTTGAGAAAAGCAAACTTGAGTTCTCTGATCACCTCGCTGTTTAAGGCATTGCGTTTTTCCGCGCGGTTGATGGTGACGTAAGCGATTCTTTCTTTGGTGTCGTAGTTAACAAAGTTCATCGGTCATTTTTTTTATAAATATAACATAGCTGATTTATAAAGTTAGGTTAAATGTTACAAAGACGCAAAGGAAGATAACTGCTGCAAAAATAGCTCATGTTTTTACGCATAGATATTTGATGACGAATGTATTAAGCAGGAACTTACTCCCTTGCTGTCATCCTTATAAGGATCTTGCCGGACATTGGGCAATGCATTGACTACTAAATAGCAGCTTCGTTGAAATTGATCTCATAATGTACACATTTACTCATTCCAATTACAAGATACTTGCAGGATGACAAGAATGAGCCACTACAGAATATAACAAGTTCTCGTAACGATGACAAGTGATGAAGACCTGAATCTTACAGATCTGATAAGTTTATCTCAACTGCTTTCTTCATTTCATTAAAATATATTTTCTTTTTAGCAATCATCAAAGATTTATGGCTTATCAGAAAATTTTTACCCTCAAAATTTACTTCCATCGAAGAATTTAATTTTTGAAGAGGGTCGTGATGAATATTCTCAATTCCATTCTTAATTAAATAAGGTTCCATATGGAATTTAATTTTGGCCGGATCGGTCAGCAGGGTGCTGTCGGAAATGAGATAAATCTCATTTCCGTTAATGAATCCGATCGCAAAATGGTTCTTTATATTAAAGACAATTACTTTTTTCTGATTCCTTTTTTGTATTGTTTCACTAACCTGGAAAGCTGAAAGTGTCGCAACTATCATAAAGCAAAACATTGCATACCTGAGTTTTTTGAAGAAGAAAAAGGCTGCTGTAAAAATGATAAAAGCATAAATTAAAATAGTTTCAGCAATATCAATATCTATGTTGGTGATGGCGCTGAATGGAATCTGTTCTATTAAAAGAATTATCTTATTCATCAGCCATATCAGTTTTTCGGTGAGCCATCCTGTTAGACTATTCAACACCGGAACCCATTGAAAAATCAGAAGTATTACTCCGAGATACAATACAAAAAAAGAAAGCGGTATGGCAATTAAATTAGAAAGCAAAAAAGACAAAGGGAACTGATGGAAATAAAGCAGCCCCAGCGGGAATGTGGCAAGCTGTGCAGCAATCGATACCGAAGTGATCATCCATATTTTATCATACCAGTAATTTTTGCTCTTATACCATGCGTAAATTCTGGGATGAAAATATACTATTCCCAATACGGCAATGTAAGAAAGCTGAAATCCTACATCCATGATAAAAAACGGATCGCATAGCAGGAGTATGAAAGCGGAGCAGGCCAGTGTATTGTAAATATTGGTATTTCTTTCGAATGCTTTTGCCAGTATGATAAGTGAGAACATAAGCACGGCACGAAGCACGGAAGCCGAAAGGCCCGTGATGAATGCATAGAACCAAAGGAGTATGATGATGGCAAAAGGCAATAGTTTTTTGGTCTTTCTGCTGAATGTCATCCAGCCCATGCTGATAGAGAGTATCTGGAGAATTAAGGCAACATGCAGTCCTGATACGGCCAGTATATGCATAGTGCCGGTAGATGAATAAGCATTTTTTAAATCGTTCTCAATATTATTTTTAATTCCGAGTATCAAAGCTGAAGCGATCTTATATTCATTATCTCCGCTGATAAATTTTCTCAGGCTGTGGTCGGCTTCTTCGCTTACCATGAATGATACCAGGGTGACGAGGTTATCCGGGTTGTGCTGAATAAGCGAATAGTCTTTTGCCTTGATAAAATCCTGGTGGAGGATATGGTTGAAATATAAATACTTCTTATAGTCAAATTCTTCCGGGTTGGCGGGCGCTTTTGTTTCTTCCGGAGATCCTTTAACCAGTAGGATGTCTCCGTAGCTTAACTTCTGAAAATTCTTCTTATCAATGTAAAGTATGATCTTTCCTTCGGCTCTCTGCCAGCCATTTTCCGTTTTTATATTTCTGATGTTTGCTTCTGTTTTATAAGTTTTTTCTTTCTGCTGCGGAATTCCGGATATGTGCACCGTGTAATATTGAATTTTATTTTTGCATTGGTAAATATGATCCGGATTTTTTGTCTCATCTGCTCTATTGGCATACAGGTAACCGAAAAAGAAAAGCATACTTAATCCCGTAAATCCCAGGAATGGTTTGAGCGGATGAAAATAATCTTTCCTGAAAGTGAAGAAGTATAAAAATATGTATGCGGCAAGCAGCGCAATTAAAACCGGAAACGGGTTGAATTCAAAAGTGCTATGAATATAAAATAATATTCCGCCGGAGAATGCCAGGGTAAACCTGAAAAATGGAAAGGAGCTCCATTTGATGAACATAAATTAGCTGGTTGAAAAAGTAAAAGTATGCTAATTTGTAATAATCTAAAAAGCTTAAATGATTTTTATTAATGGAGGTTTTTCAGGTGGCGCTTAATAGTTGACCAGGACTTTTTTGGTTACGCTTTGTCCCTTCACGCTTACTTTTAATATATATATTCCTCTGCTCAATCCGTCTACATTGATATTTCGGATCTGGCTGATCTGATTCATCTCTGTAGTCTCAAGTATTTTTTGTCCAAGCATGTCATACATCTGGAGCGTAATATTCTCTTCTCCCTCGAAGAGTATTTCTACATTTAATCCGGATCCTGCACTGGCTGGATTAGGATAAGGTTTCACCGAAAGATTTTCTGAAACTTTATAGATGTTGATGTTGTCAATGTAAATATTATTCCTGTTCCCGCTCCTGTTTTCAAACCGTATTCTTCCTATCGGTTTATTCTGTAGCGCTGCCAGGCTTACTTTGATCCTTTTCCAGTCAGCCTGTCCGGGAGTTAAATAAGAAGTAACCGTTCCGGTAGTGATCAGCTGATTGCCGGAGAGCGTGAGCAGGGGCGTCCATATTTTACAATTCGGGCTATAAGAAATCACCAGCGTGTCGCTGCCTGCCAAAGGATCCTGTGCATATGCAAGATCGAATTCCATAAAAGGCCTGATGTCGGAGAAGCGGATAAATGGAGTGGTGAGGTAATCCATTTCACCCAGGTTGGCAGAGTCATTTTCAATAAAAATGCTGGCCGTACTGTTATAACCGGTTGTGATATTGTTTTCCCAGGTAATATTGGAATCAGGGTTCTGTATGATCCATCCTGCTGATAAAAAAGTAGTGTCTTCAAAACCTTCTTCGAGCGGAACAGACACAGTTCCGGTGGCGATGCAGCATCCGCCTGAGTTGAGCAGTGCCATTCTCCTCGGGGAAGTTTCCATTACAGTCCTCATCCTGGTTTTTTGTCCGATGGTAAAAATATTCATACATGCATCTGCCGAGTAATCCATGTAGTTATTAATCATGTCCTGGTTGTAGGACCCGTTATTATCACAGTCAGAAGAGTCATAGCAATCAAGGTCGTCATTAGGATCTTCGTCTGGAGGCGTATCTGCTACCCAGTCATTACCGCAGTAGGTATCTCCCCAGATATGATCGAGTCCGAGCCAGTGGCCTGCTTCGTGTGTTGGAGTTCTTCCGAGGTTGTATGGAGATTGTGCAGTTCCACCTTTTCCGAAAGATCTGTAGTCTATGACCACACCATCTGTTTCGGCTCCACCGTCTGGAGGAAGTCCCGGCACTCCGTTTCCGTTAGGATACTGAGCATATCCCAGATAACCTGGTTCCAGCCTGCATACCCACAAATTTAAATACTGATCACTTGGCCAGTAAGCGAGTGATTTGAGTAAATTTTCATCACTGAAGCTTACATTGAAAAAATTTTTGGAATTATAGGTTCGGGTAATGCCAGTGGTGAAATTTCCCGAAGGGTCCATGGTAGCAAGACAGAATTCTATATTTACATCTGCGCCGACAGGATCATTGTTGAAGCCATTTGTGCCTGATTTTCTTCTGAAGTCTTCATTCAGCACCTGTATCTGCGCGAGTATCTGTGCGTCGGGAATATTATTGCCAGCAATTGCTCCGCTGGGAACATTATGAACCACATGTACTACTACAGGAATGGTATAAACAGGTTCTGTTGCTGAAATTTTTGCAGGCTTGGGACCTTTAAGGATCTGCTGGACCTGGTCCTGAATTTTTTCGTGTTCGGCATAGCGTGCAGGGAATATCTTCCTCTTTTCCTCTTCCAATGCATCGGCACCGCAATGATGGTGCTGCGCGGCAAGGGTTGCTGCATAAAATGCTATAAAGAGAATTAAAAAAACCCTGAGTTTCATTTTCCGGTATAAAGTATAAGGTAATATGTGCAAAAGACAAGAAATTAATACGCTTTGTTGCCTTATACTCATTCTTTTTTCTTATCGTATGCTTTAATGATTTTTGCGACGAGTTTATGTCTCATCACATCTTTATCGGTCAGTTCGGCAAAGCCGATCCCCTCCACTTTTTTCAGGCGTTCCACGGCTTCTATCAAGCCCGATTTTTGATGCCCGGGTAAGTCTACCTGCGATTTATCTCCTGTTACGATCATTTTGGAATTAGGTCCCATACGGGTCAGGAACATTTTCATTTGCATGACCGTGGTATTCTGCGCTTCATCCAGCAGCATAAAGGCATTGTTGAGAGTTCTCCCTCTCATATATGCCAGAGGCGCGATTTCTATAACCCGGTTTTCGAAATAATATTTCAGCTTTTCCGGCTGGATCATATCATCCAGCGCATCGTAAATCGGCCTCAGATAAGGGTCTACTTTCTCCTTCATATCCCCGGGAAGAAATCCCAGGTTTTCACCCGCTTCCACGGCAGGCCTTGTGATAACGATCTTTTTAACTTCTTTATTTTTCAAGGCTCTCACCCCTAATGCTACAGAAATATAGGTTTTTCCCGTACCGGCAGGGCCAAGGGCAAATACCAGGTCATTATTTCTGGCAGAATTTACCAGTTTGAACTGATTTGGCGTTTTTGGCTTAATTACCAGGCCTTTATTGCCAAATAGCACTACATCATCGCTGTATTCATTTTCATGTATCACCTCATCCTGTTTGATGACGCTATGTACATTGTCCTCGCTGATTTTACCATATTTATGGTAATGGGTGATCAGGGAATCCAGAATTTCATAGATTTTAGTGATTTCACCGGCAGGGCCAATGATGCGGATTTCGTTTCCGCGGGAAACAATTTTACTTTTAGGAAAGGCAGAAGCCACTTCCCGGATGTTTTTGTTTTCCACTCCCAGAAAATCTATAAGGGAGACATTTTCAAGAGTAATTACTTTTTCTACCAATAGATTAATTAATTATTTAAATTAGCCTGAATTTTACAAAATTAACAAATTTTGCTTTATGGCTATCATTACTTTTATGTCAGATTTCGGACATAGAGACCACTATGTGGCGGCCGTGAAAGCAAAGATCCTGAGCATCAATCCCAATATCAATATTGTTGATATTTCGCACAGCATCGAACAATTTAACATTCCTCACGCGGCTTTCGTTCTCCGTTCTGTTTTCAGAGATTTTCCAAAAGGGACCGTGCACCTGGTTTCGGTCAATGCGCCGGGAGGAGAAAAAGATAAAATGATTGCCATTAAGCTGGAAGAACATTTTTTTGTAGGAGTGGATAATGGTCTGTTCTCCCTGTTGAGCGAAAAAGATCCTGTGGTAATTGAGCTGAGACCGGATGCCAATTTTTCTCCGGTATTTCCTGAAAGGACGGTACTGGCTTCTGCGGCAGTTTCGCTGGCGAGCGGCATCAGCATTTATAATTTAGGCAAGCAGCAGGGCGGAGTGAGGAAGATGCTGAACAGGCAATTGAAAGTTACTTCCGGTCAGTTGTCTGGGCATATTGTACATGTAGATAATTATGGCAATCTTATTACCAATATTTCAAAAGAGATGTTTGAAGGCATAAGAGATGGCCGCAATTTTATCATACATTTCGGAATGGAGAAAATGGACAGCATTGCAGAATCTTATGATGGAGTGGACAACGGGGATTGCCTGATCTTATTTAACAGCATCGGGATGATGGAGATTGCAATCAGCCAGGGTAATGCCGCGCAGTTGCTGGGCCTGGGATTTGACAGTGCGGTGACGATAAGCTTTGTCTGAACATGATGTCTGAACAGGATTTTTAGGATTAATAGATAAACAGGATAATAATATTTAAGATATGATTGTTAGAATAGTAAAAATGACATTCAGGGAAGGCGCTGAAAAAGATTTTATCAAAATTTTTCAGGGCTCTAAAAAACAGATCCGTGAATCGCGCGGCTGCATTTTTCTGGAGTTGCTTCAGGATAAAGATCAGCCTAATTTATTTATCACCTATAGTGTATGGAGTTCTGAGAAAGACCTGGAACGTTACAGGGATTCAGATCTGTTTAAAGATACCTGGGCGAAGACGAAGGCTTTGTTTGGCGGAGAGCCAGAGGTGCATACGATGGAAAGAATAGAGAAGACGTAAAAAGCAAAGGATTAACTTTCTAATATTTATTTAGTAATCAAATAATTATATAAAAAAGGCAAAATTGTAAATTTTGCCTTTTAATCCGGATTTATTTTAATATTATTTTTTTCCGCTTTCTATATAGTCTTTAAGATCAGTAATTGAATTTTCAAAGGTAAAAGCATCATTGAGTTTGTAATAATTCTGTTTATCGTATGCGTAATCGTAAGCGGATTTTGCAAACTCCAGTTTGGTTTCCTCGAAAGTGAACAAGCCCATAATCTCTTTTATCTGATCTGTATTAAGACATTTATTTTTTATAACCTCTTGCGCTATGGTAAGCTTTGATTCTTCAAAAGATTTTGAAGCAATGCTTTCTTTTACACTTTTAAAATCCGTATCAGACATTGGATAGTAGCATCCGGATGTAGAAGTACTTGTTGCCCCCGTAGCAGCTACTTTCTTCTCTGTCACAGTGGTGGTAGTAGTTGTAGTCGACTTATTAGTATTGTTATTAGTAGTATTTACATTGGTATTTGAATTTGATCCTGATACAGCGCCAATAAAATCAAGAAGTTTAGGCTTGTTGTAATCCTGCTGTAAAGCATTTAATACCAGATCGTAATTTTTTGTGTCGTAAGTATATTGATAACTATACTTGGCAATGTCCAGTTGGTCTGTAGCGTAGTCAAACATTTTTACAATTTCTGCTACCTGTGCAGCTTGCATGCAATTTTTTCGGATAGTATCTTTTATAAAATCCATTTTTGTAATATAAGATCTCTGATCAATCCTGTATTTTAATTTAATGAACAGTTCTTTGGAAATAGTGCCATAAGAACACATGGTGCCATTGGCAATATACCTGGAAGAGTTATCCGCGCTTACTGAAGTATTGGTATTTGTTTTGTCGATTGTATTCACGTTAGTGTTTTTATCACTTGCATTAACATCTACCCCTGTTTCTTTCACGCTTACTCCGTTTTCGTTGATATTAATGGAAAGCCCGGTAGTAGTGTTATTGGTGTTGGTATTATTTGTATTAGTAGTATTTGTGTTCGTCGGGTTTGTATTATTATTTTTATTCTCCGGTAAATCAGTAGTGGTTGTAATTGTCGTGGTTTTAGTGGTAGTAATAATGGTATCCTTAGGCGCCTGTTTATAATAAATAATTTTCTGATCCGATGCTTTGTCAAATTGTCCGTCGAGTACAGCTTCACTCATATACACCAATTTAAATTTCCCTTTTTTACTTGCCAGCTTGAATACATATTCTTTTCCCGATTCAGGAAATGAAAGATTCTTATCCAGTGGTGCATAAGAAGTATTTTTGAAAATAATTCTCAGCTTATATACCGGCTGATCCAGGTCTACCACTTTTACATTGGTCTCGGGCTGAAGATTTTGTGTTAAGCCGTTGAGTATTACGGTAAATCTTTCTCCCTCCGGAGAAAATATTACAAGGTTATTCTTTGCGTGCAGGCTGAAACTTAAACAAAGTACCACCGCTAAAAAAAATATAGATCTTTTCATATGTATAAAAATTTATTTGTAAAAATTCAGTGTGATACTACCTGCTGTGCAATTGGTGTGCCAAAGATCTACAAGCGTTGAATTTGAAATAATAAACAAGGTTTTATATGAAAGGAATATTTAAACAATCATCCGTGGATTAGTTATTTCATGATATTTCAGGCACTTAAATAATATAAATACTGTTTTAGTATAAAGTAAAAAGGGAGGAGTGAGGATGAAAAGCGTTCTGATAATACTTGGATTTTGTGGAATATTTTTCAGCAGCTGTGCCTCTAAAAATTATATATACTCCAATGCTGCTCTTAACAAACCTTACCGTTACGATGAGCGATGGGATTACAGAGGTTACAAACCCGAGCAGGATATAATCCAGGATGATACAAGATACAGACGTTACGATCCCGACAGAAGCGATGATATCATAAAAAAAATCAAGGCACACGAAGAGATTTAACAATCTCAAATTTTTAACATTTTTTTTCTCATTGATATGATATCTGATGAAAGTTAAAACAGCCAAAAAGGAAAGATAGGCAGCCGGTTGAAAAGAGATAGCGCTCTAAACGTAATATTTTCGCTGCTTATAATGAATATAAAAAATTCGGAGGCAACAATATTCACAGCTGCTTTCCAGGATTAACAATACGTTATACTACAGACGGTACGGAGCCTACTATAAAGTCACCGGAATATAAAGAGACTGTACAAGTGCAGGGAATTGTTAAAGTAGCTACTTTCAGTTCGAATGGAAGAACAGCAGAGTAAGTATATTAGCGGGTTCTTTAAAAATAAAAAAGGGATCTGATATTGATCCCATTTTTTATTTTTAAATCTTGTTCGAATATTCTTTCTCATCAAAGCCGACTGCTATAATCTTTCCATTCTTTTCAATTACCGGTCTTTTGATGATACTCGTATTTTCTCTCATCACAGCAACGGCGGCTTTTTCATTATTGGTTTTTCCCTGAACGGCTGCACTAAGTTTTTTCCAGGTTGTTCCTCTTTTATTCAAAAGAATTTCCCAGCTCACCTGCTTAGTCCATTCTTTCAGTTTTTCTTCTGAGATGCCTTGCGTTTTATAATCGTGAAATTCAAAAGCAATATTTTTTTTCTTGAGCCAGTCGGTGGCTTTCTTTACCGTATCGCAGTTTTTTATTCCGTAGATAATCATAAAATTAAATAAGAAGCGGCGAAGAAAGAGCCGCTCTCTTTCTCCGCTCTGCACTGTTTAATCTGGTCTGTTTCTGTAATGAGAATGGATCAATTCTGCTACCAGTCCTGTCCATCCCGTCTGGTGTGAAGCGCCTATGCCGCGTCCGGTGTCCCCGTGAAAATATTCGTAGAACAGGATATAGTCTTTGAAGTGCGGATCGTCCTGGAATTTTTTGTACTTGCCGTACACAGGTCTCCTTTCATTATCATCTTTCGTGAATATTTTGATGAGCCTGATACTGAGTTCTTCTGCCACCTGCTTCATATTCATAAATTTTCCTGAGCCTGTCGGATGTTCTACCGTATATTCAGGTCCGTAAAACTCATGAAATTTGATCAATGATTCTATGATCATATAATTTACCGGGAACCATATCGGTCCGCGCCAGTTGGAGTTTCCTCCGAACATACCGCTCTCAGATTCTGCAGGAGAATATTTCACCGTATATACTTCATGCTCGGTTGTAAACTGATATGGATTGTCAAGATGGTATTTAGATAAAGCCCTGATTCCATATTCAGAAAGGAACTCTGCTTCATCGAGCATGCGTGAAAGTATCTTGCTCAACTTATCTCCCCTGATCAGTGAGAATCTTCTTCTTACTCCCTTGTCCTCTATTTTACTTGATACAAGCGCTGCAAGCTCAGGTCTGTAGTTGAGGAACCATTCCAGTCTTCTCTTGAAGTGAGGGAATCTTTCCAGCAAGTCTGGCTCCAGTGTTTCTATAGCAAAGAGAGGAATAAGTCCAACCATCGAACGCACTTTCAAGGGAATGTATTCTCCCTGCGGGGTATGCAATACATCGTAAAAGAATCCATCTTCTTCATCCCACAAATTTAATCCTCCGCCTCTCAGGTTGGCAATAGCGCCTGCTATGTATAGATAATGTTCCAGGAATTTGGAGTCGGTGTCTTCGTA
>JAIERY010000128.1 GCA_019746425.1 Cytophagaceae bacterium | reverse complement strand
CTGTTCGTAAGCTCGAATGTTTGCCGCCAGCTTCCTTCAGATTCGCAGTCACCCACGACACCCTTGCTATTGGCTAATGCTAGGCACTACTACCCGCATTCGGGACTTGCACCCTGTAGAAAATAAACGTGCCTGACGCACAATAAGAAAGTCCCGCCAAAAGCGGGACTTTCTTATTTACATAATACTTCTAATCATTATTTGCTAACAGAAATTCTCTTGAAAGCGCTTACAGTTAAACCTTTGCTTACTCCTTCAAGAACCTGTCTGATTGTTTTGGAAGAATCTTTTACAAACTCCTGATTCAACAAGGTATTATCTTTGTAAAATTTATTCAACTTACCTAAAGCAATTTTCTCCAGCATGTTCTCTGGCTTTCCTTCAGCCCTTGCCTGCTCTTTTCCGATTTCAATTTCACGCTGAACAGTGCTTTCATCTACTTCGTCTTTATCTACGGCAATTGGCTTCATGGCTGCAATCTGCATAGCCACATCTTTTCCAACTTCAGAAACATTGGCACCATTAGTATTTTTGAAAGCGACCAATACACCAAGCTTTCCATTGGAGTGAACATAATCCACTACTTTTTCAGCAGAGATGTTCTCATAAGCAGCAATTACCAGCTTCTCACCGATTTTTCCGGTAAGGTCTACTATATTTTCCTCAACTGTACGCCCGTCTTTTAATTTAAGTGCGTTGATTTCATCGGCTGACTTAACATTTTTTTCAATAGCAGCATCAAAAATTGATTTTGCCAGGTCTTTGAAAAGATCTGTTTTTGAAACAGGCTCAGTTTCACATGCAAATGCAAGTAATTTACCTGTAGAACCGTCTTTGCTGATATTAGTAAGAATAATTCCTTCGGAAGTAGCATTCCCTGATCTTGCTGCAGAAACTTTTTGTCCTTTTTTTCTGAGTATATCTATAGCTGCCTCAAAATCACCGTTTGCTTCAGTAAGGGCCTTTTTACAATCCATCATTCCGGCGCCTGTCATATTCCTGAGCTTGTTAACTTCTGTTGCTGTAATAACCATATTAAAAACGTTTAAATATTAATGTATTATTTTATTAGAATCCCGAATAAAAAAAAATGAACACTAAATCGCTTCAATGTTCAATTTTAAATCTTTATTAAAACAGTATTTTCATCAGATGAAAATCTGTAATTATTCTACTTCTGCTTTTGAATCGATCTCTCTTTTATTGTCTTCTTCTTCTTTTAACTTCTGATCGTCTTTATCTTTCTTTCTCTCCATTAATCCTTCTTCGATCGCAGCACCAATAGACTGAGTGATGATTGCAATTGATTTGTATGCATCGTCATTTGCCGGAATCGGGAAGTCGATATTAGTCGGATCAGAGTTGGTATCTACCATGGCAAATACCGGGATATTCAATTTCTTAGCTTCTTTGATAGCGATAGTTTCTCTTTTAGCATCTACCACAAATAAAGCAGCGGGAAGACGCGTTAATTCAGCAATACCTCCTAACACTTTTTCTAATTTTTCCTTATCACGCTCCACTGTAAGTCTTTCTCTCTTCGCTAAATTTTTAAATGTCTCATCTCTCATCATCTTCTCCATAGAAGACATCTTCTTCAAAGACTTTCTGATAGTAGCAAAGTTTGTAAGCATTCCACCAAGCCATCTTTCCGTTACATAAGGCATTTTTAACTTTCTTGCCTCTTCTGCAACTACTTCTTTAGCCTGCTTTTTAGTAGCAACAAACAATACTTTTCTCCCGGAACGAACGATATTCTTTATCGCCGCTGAAGCATCTTCAACGCATGCAAGGGTCTTGTTTAAATCAACAATGTGGATCCCGTTTTTCTCCATGAAAATATATGGAGCCATTCTTGGATCCCACTTCCTTGTTAAGTGTCCGAAATGAACACCTGCGTCCAATAAATCTTTATATTCTAATTTCTTACTCATTCTCCTTAAATAAATATTAACGTTTACTGAACTGGAATCTTCTACGTGCTTTAGCTCTACCGTATTTCTTTCTCTCCACCATTCTTGGATCTCTGGTCAGGAAGCCTTCTTTCTTAAGAGCCGGTCTGTACTCAGCATTTACTTCACAAAGAGCCCTTGCAATTGCCATTCTGATCGCATCAGCCTGGCCAGTTACTCCACCACCTTGTACATTGATTACTACATCGTATTTTCCAACCTCTCCGATCACGGCAAATGGCTGGTTAACTTTTGTCTGAAGGATTTCAGAAACGAAATAGTCTTTATAGCTTTTCTCGTTCACAGAAATATCTCCTTTACCAGATGTTAAATACACTCTGGCTACTGATGTTTTCCTTCTTCCTATAGCATTAATAGCTTCCATCAAATAATATTATTTTAGATTTTAACGGTCTTTGGGTTTTGCGCTGCATGAGGATGCTCTGCTCCTTCATACACATACAGATTTCTGAATAATGCTCTGCCTATTCTGTTTTTAGGAAGCATGCCTCTTACTGCACTCTCAAGAATTCCTTTGGGATTTTTTTCCATTAACTCACGTGGAGTCTTGAATCTCTGCCCTCCAGGATAACCAGTATGTGAAATGTATACTTTATCATCCATTTTTCTGCCGGTAAGCCTGATTTTCTCAGCATTGATTATGATCACGTTATCTCCGCAATCTACATAGGGAGTATAACTTGGCTTATGTTTTCCTCTGATGATTTTTGCAACTTCGCTCGCCAACCTGCCTAATACAGCTGAATCAGCATCCACAATGATCCATTGTTTGCTGACATTCTCCTTGTTGACAAATTGCGTTTTGTAACTTAAACTGTCCATTTCTTATAATCTTTAAACAACATTCCCCTGAAAAAGGGACACAAAGATATACCTTAATAAAATTAAAAGCAAGTTCTGTTTTGGGGAGATTTATGAATATTTCTCTAATTGCTTCAGCATTACCCCAAAATCCTTGGGATATGGAGCCTCTACAAGTACCTCTTTCCCGCTTAAGGGTTTGAATTTCAATGAAAAGGCATGTAAAGCTACCCTTTGTATAAGTGGTAATTCTTCCGTTTCATTCTTCAGGTTGTACTTTTTTTTAATAGAACTCAAAAAAAGAGGTTTTCCACCATAAGTGGTATCACCGGCAATCGGGGCATCCAATGCCCATAAATGTACTCTGATCTGATGCAAACGGCCTGTTACAGGCTCACACTTTAATAATGTGTAGTTTTTATATGCCTTTATAGTATTAAACTGGGTCTCAGCCGGTTTACCTCTGGGGTCAATTTTCGCCGTACCGTGAGAAGTAATGTATATAGGCAAAAAAACCACCTCATTCTCAAAATTATGCACTCCTTCCGCCAGTGCATGATATATTTTTTCAACCTCTCTGTGTTCAAATTGCATGGAAAGCGCTCTGTAGGCTTCCTGATTTTTGGCAATGGCAAGTATGCCGCTTGTTTCTTTATCCAGCCTGTGGCAAAGCTGCGCCTCTTCACAATATTCTTTGGCAAGACCTATAATAGTAGTGGCTTCACCAAATCTCTCATCCAGGGAAGATACAAAAGGAGGTTTGTTTATTAAAATATAATCTTCATCCTCATATACCACAAGATCCTTAAACTTAACCGTTTTCATTAATTACTTTTCCTTTTTTTAATTTAAATGAAAATATAGTTCCTTCTCCTGCCTTGCTGGATACAAATACTTTTGTGTCGTGAGCTTCCAGAATATGCTTAACAATAGCAAGTCCCAATCCTGTTCCTCCTTTTTCTTTTGACCGGCTTTTTTCAATCCTGTAAAATCTTTCAAAAATACGATTAAGGTGTTTAGCTTCTATACCAGGACCATCATCCTTTACAGATACAAAAACAGATTCGTTTTCAATTACGAAAGAAACAGTAACCAATCCTTTTTCCTTGCCGTATTTTATAGCGTTTACCACCAGGTTGGTGATCACCTGCCCGATCCGCATTTTATCTGCGTAAACATAACATGATTTGGGAGAATATTTATAAAAACGAAGTTTTGTTCCGCGTTTCAATGCAGTGTCTTCCAACTGATCAAAAATTTCTACGGTGAGTTTATAAATATCAAAATGCTGATAATTCATTTTAATCTCCCCTATTTCTAATTGAGAAATGGTAATAAGATCTTCTACCAGCACATTTAATCCATCAAGGCTGTTGGCTGCTTTTCCTAAAAATCTGTCTCTTACTTCCAGGTCATCAATAGCGCCATCAAGCAGTGTATGTACAAAACCCTGCGCTGCAAAAATGGGAGTTTTTAATTCATGAGAAACATCGGCCAGAAATTCCCGCCTGAAGCTTTCGAGCTTTTTAAGCTCATCAATTTCCTGCTCTTTCTTTTTAGCGAAGTCTGCAATTTCTCTTTTGATAAGAATTAAAGGGTTGCTTGTTTCACCTTCATCCTCCTGAAGTTTTTTGGGGATCTGGTAATCTTTCTTTTTTATTTTTTCCAATAATAAATAAATCTCATTGATCTCCTTAAAAACAAAAAAATTCAGCGCCAGGAAAATCAATAAACAGGAAGAAAGAAATATCAGAAGAAAAGAAAAAATAAAACCATTAAAAGAAAGGTTTATAGTAATAACCAGTAGAACAGAGGATATTATTGCGATGATGAATCCCAGCAGAAAGGCAATAATCCTGGAGTTAAAAAACATTATACGGATTTTAGATTACGACGTATGTTTATTATTTATTCGTAAATCTAATAATAATTAGCTGATCTCGAATTTATATCCTATCCCTTTAACCGTTTTTATATAATCCTCTCCTATTTTCTCTCTGACTTTACGAATATGTACATCCACCGTGCGAGGAACCACATAAATACCGCTACCCCAGATATTTTTTAAAAGTTCATCGCGGTTGTAAACGATATTTGGATTTTTGCTCAAAAAATAAAGTAATTCAAATTCCTTTTTAGGGAGAATGATCCTGTTTTCTCCTTTCATCACAGTAAAGCTGCTTCTGTCAATAGTAAGGTCTCTAATCCGGATAATACTTTCTTCCAGATTTTCCATGCCGTCTCTTTTGAAGAAAGCAGCAATCCGGCTCATCAATGCCCGTGGTTTGATAGGTTTAGTGATGTAATCACTGGCTCCTCCTTCGAATGCAGCAACCTCAGAAAACTCTTCAGACCTTGCGGTAAGAAATATGATACACGATTCTTTTAGCTTGGGTACCAATCTGATTTGCCTGCATGCTTCAATTCCATCCATCTTAGGCATCATTACATCCATCAAGATCACCTGAGGGAGAAATTTTTTTGCGATCTCAATGGCTTCTTTACCATTAGTAGCCGTCTCTACCTGATATCCTTCTTTGGAGAGATTGTATTCGAGAAGATCAAGGATATCCTGTTCATCATCTACCACTAATACTTTGTTGCGCTTTTCCATATATTATTGTCATTGGTCATTAGCTATTGGTCATTGGTAGATTACTAAACAATGACTAGTGACCAATGACCTGTTATTCTCCGAAAATATTTTTCAGCATGGCTTCCAGGCTTTCCCCACGTAAATTCATTGCTATTATTTTACCGTCTTTATCCAGCAGGAAAGTTTGTGGAATTCCTTTTACTCCATATAATTTAGCTGCCGCCGAATTCCATCCTTTCAAATCTGAAACATGACTATCCCAGATTAATTTATCTGCATCAATAGCAGCAAGCCATTTATCTTTTGCCTGATCGAGTGAAACACTGAATACAGTAAATCCCTTGTCTTTATATTTTTGATACACTCTTACTACGTTGGGGTTTTCTCCACGACATGGCCCACACCATGAAGCCCAGAAATCCAGCAATACTACTTTCCCTCTGTAAGAAGATAAAGATACTTGCTTCCCGTTAGGATTAGTCAATGTTATATCAGGCGCTGCTTCGCCTATACCAGGAGCTCCTTTTGGCAACGATGCCAGCACCTTTTTCGGAAACACAGAATTTGGATATTCCTGATCATAGGATTTTGCAAGTGTTTTTGAATATGCATCGTCATAAGGCAGAAACAGACGAATCAATGTCAAATAAACCACTTCCCTGTTCTTTGTTCCTGCAGGAGCAAGTTTCAGAACTTCAACCCCGGCAAACTTCCAGTCATCCAGATTAGGATTTACAAATCTCTGATAATAATAAGATATTTTGGAAGTAAGCATATCTCCATTTGTAAGCTCTGCATCGGTAAAATCTATTGCTCTGAAAAAATTATCCTTTCTTAATGTATCAGGAAAATTAAACATTGAAACATATTTGGAAACAAAAAGATTAGGATTCTGGCTGATTATATCCCTGTAATATTTTCTTTGTAAGGTATTCAGCGAATCAAGACTTCGCTGCAGTTTTACAATTTCTGTATTATACTTTTCAGGATTATTATACTGCTCATAATTTAAAGCCTGAGCTTTTTTATTAAGCGCATTAATCTCTGTTGAATGCTTGTCATTGAACGTTCGGAATTGCTGATGCAATTCATTTTCTTTACTGTCTTTGTAAACAACAGTGCTGGCTAAATTGCTAAAATCTGCTGTGACAGTCAGGTTCTCTTCACCTAATAAAACCATTACTGACTGCTGATCTGATTCACCGATTTTATAAAATCCGCGTTCCAATACTTTATTCTTAAATTGGAATTGCCCAGCTTCATGTTTTACCGAGTCTATTTTAAAAAGTTCCGGACCAAAATATCTGAAGAGATACACGTGCGGATTTTTATAGTTTTTAAAAGCTCCCTTTATTTTTACCGGAGCAGTCCCAAAGCTAATTGAGAACGTAAGCATTGCTAAAATTATCAGCAAAGCCGTTTTGTTGTGATGCATCATTAGCGTAATCAAAAATAGATAGATTTTAAATGTGAAAAATGCCTTAACCGAAAATTAACAATTTGTTAATCTTTGGTGAAACTAATAGGATGCTTTAATCCCTGGTAACCTTTTAGATCTATTTCTACCGCACCCACAAACATATCTGCCTCCATTTTCACGGCGATCTTATTTAGATCATCAGAAAGCCATACTCTTATTGAGTTCTCGCCGCTGAACAGATCATTTTTAGGCATGATAGGTGTAAGCTTTATGGCATGGATAGTACCGAATTTTGTATTGACTTTATGTTTTCCTAAATACTTTATTTTAAAATCATACAACTGATCTTCAAAAAATGCGTTAAGTTTTATAGTATCTCCTACTCTCATTTTGTTGTAGTCAAATTTTCTTAAAAAATAAAAGCCGCTTACAATATCCTGCACTCCGTTAGGAATAGAATAGGTGTATTTAGTCGTCTTGCCTCTTTTTTCTCTTTCAGCATCTGCTACTCCTTTCTGATGATAGTAGTATACACCCTCCTTAAGTTTGTGACGTCCCTCGGTAATGTCACGATAAGAGCGCTGAGGATTAAGATCGGAAGTATCCAAATACGAACCCCAGGTGTCTCTGATTTTTGTAACCAGTTCGAATGCACCTACAGATTTTCCAAAGCAGGTTGCTTTGTAACATACTTTGTTATTGATGACATATAGTTCCGGATGAACCTGAACAACTGCTTCACCGGCATTCATAAATCCGTAATGCACCCTGTATTCCAGTCTTTCCCCCTGGATAAAAGATTTGGTAATGATCTTGTGGCCGCTCTGATCGGAAATGATAAATCCGGAAAACAAAACAATCATAAGGGTGTAAAACAGTACTTTTTTCATTTCTTTATAGATCCTGTTATCTATTTTTATTATACACAAACCATATACCAATACTGAAGCCGGTTTTATAACGACGGGTATTTCTTTTTAAGATAATTCATGTAGCTTTTTATATCTGAATTAAACCTGGTTTTAAATTCTTCTTCAAATATGCCAAGGTCTTCGTGATACCTGCGATAGTCCAGAAAATAAGTATTATTTAAGCTATTTAGTTCGTCTGCTATACCTCTGTTTTTCGGATTAAAAGTTACTAAAAATTGCCCTAGCTGAAAGGAAATTTCTTTTAAAAACATCTCCTTTTTTTGCTTTTTCTGCCGGATTGAGATTTTATCGCCAAAAGTATTATATAAACTATCCATTCTGGAGGCTTGTTTCAGGACAAAAGCAGTATAGTCCTGGTTAAACTTTCTGCCAAAAATATAATCCTTGTATTCTTTCGAATCCTTTCCATATTTATAAATCAGGAATTTTAAAGCTCCTTTATCCCCTGCGAAGCTGGCCAGGTTTTCGTTAAATTCAACGTTGTCTTTTACATATAGCGTTCCATGAGTCAGCTCGTGGATGATCAAATTGGCAAGATTACCAGGAGACCGCTTCAGCATTTTGGAAAGAATGGGATCTTTAAACCAGCCTAATGTTGACCAGCCGGATACTTCATCTATGGCTGTATCAAATCCTTCTTTCTTTAATTCTTCTTCTTCATTCTTTGCCTTTTCGTATTTAAAAAATCCTTTATAAGAAAAGCTTCCCAAAATAGGAAAGGACCACTCTTTGGCTTTGAGTTTAAAGGGCTCAGCAGCAGTTACTACCCACAATAAGGGCTGTCCCTTCTGATCATAAAATGTAGTATAGTTTTCTGATTGGTTTATACCCAGCGAGTCAAAAGCAAACTTCCTGATTTCCTGCACCAGCCTGATCTTGTTTTTTATAGTATCTGAATACACCGTATCCTCCAATACTTTTTCGATGGGTTCTGCTCCCCAGATAATTTTCCCCTGTCCCCAGCCCTGAGATATTCCATAGCCTACCAGTTCATGAAAATAGACAAGGATAGCTATTATTATAAATAAGGCAAGGCATCCGATTTTTTTATATTGCCGCATAGAATCTGAAGTGCAAAGGAAAGAAATTGTTTACAAGTACTTAATTTTATACTATATAATCTGCGCTAAAAAACGTAGTTTTAGAAGGAATTCACAGAAAAATCTAATAAAACCAGGTTTTGCTAAAATTTTTAGTAAAATATTTGCTAATTATTTTAGCAAATCATACCTTTACAAAAAATAACAACGAACACCATGAGCAAAAATGAAAAATTAAAAGCCTTACAGCTAACCATAGACAAACTGGAAAAAACCTATGGAAAAGGTACTGTTATGAAACTCAGCGACGAGAGGGTTGTTGACGTTCCTGCTATCCCGACCGGATCTTTAGGACTAGACATCGCCCTTGGCATCGGCGGAATACCAAGAGGAAGAATTGTAGAGATCTACGGACCAGAATCTTCCGGAAAAACCACTCTTGCCCTGCATTGCATTGCGGAAGCGCAAAAGACAGGAGGTATTGCCGTATTCATCGACGCAGAGCATGCTTTTGATAAAACTTATGCAGAGAAATTAGGTATCGACACCGATAACTTAGTGATATCACAACCGGATCATGGTGAGCAGGCGCTTGAGATAGCCGAGCATTTCATACGCTCAGGAGCTATAGATATAGTAGTCATCGACTCTGTTGCTGCCCTTGTTCCAAAAGGAGAGATAGAAGGAGAAATGGGAGAAAGCAAGATGGGCTTACAGGCAAGACTAATGTCTCAGGCTTTGAGAAAACTTACAGGCGCTATTAATAAAACAGGATGCTCTTGTATATTCATTAACCAGCTGAGAGAAAAAATCGGTGTTATGTTCGGTAACCCTGAAACTACTACGGGTGGTAATGCTTTGAAATTTTATGCTTCCGTAAGACTGGATATCAGAAGAATCGGACAGATCAAAGAAGGTGCTGATAATATCGTAGGTAACCGTACCAAAGTAAAGGTAGTGAAGAACAAAGTAGCTCCTCCTTTCAAGGTAATAGAATTTGACATCATGTACGGACAGGGAATTTCCAAAGTGGGAGAAATTCTTGACATCGGAGTAGAGATGAACATCATTCAGAAATCAGGCTCATGGTTTTCATATGATGGGAATAAGCTCGGTCAGGGAAGAGATGCGGTGAAGGATATACTTCTGGATAATCCTGAACTGATGGAAAAAATTGAAGCGGAGATCAAAGAGAAAATAAAAGCTTCGACTGAGGTAGTGTCTGCAGTGGTAGAAGAAAAAGAATGATCGCTCCGAAGGAGTCCTTTGGACAGATTAAACTGATTAAAGGATTACACAGATTTTACAAACGCGAATACAGCCAGCTAAATACAAGAACGTCTGCCGAAAGGTGGACGTTTCTTTTTGACCGCTGATTAAAAATGATTTAAGGATTGCGGGGATTTTATTTTAATGTTAACCCGCATTCAGGACAGGTATTCTTATTTAAGACATTTTCAAAGCCGCAAGCCGGACATTTATCAGGATTGTCAATCCATTCTTTTTGCTGATCACTTATTACTACTCTTTCTGATAAAATCTGATTAATGGATTTATCAATGCGGATTTTAAAAACTCTATGTGCGACAACGGATAATATAAGCCAAATAGGAATGAGTACTAATGGAATAAGGCCAATAGCAACCTGACCTTGAGTAAAAAGGTGATAGCAAAAAGAAACAATTATGATTAATATAAAGATAATTAAAGTCCTGTCGGTTTTTATTGAATATTGAATACTCAAACAATCGTTTAATATCTTTAATGTTAAACTACCTCCATCTACCCATCGCATTTTATTTATTCCCCCCTCCAACTTATAATGAATTTCATTGCCCTTAACCTTCTTCTTTTCTATGTCAAACTGTTCTTCAAATATTTTGCAAAGAGAAGCCAACTCTTCATTATTCAAAGTAATTTCCCGCTTATCTTTAAATGATAAATCAAACATAATTGCAAAGATAAGCCTGCCATTAATAATCATCTTAGAAATAAGGCCGAACAATAAATTAAATTACAAGATCCCTTCTGGATGACAAAGCCAGAAAGCCTAGAATGACAACGAAAAGTTTGTCGACAAATCTATTCCTGTACCATACTTTGGAATAATGAAGGCCATAAGGTTATCAGAGGCAAATCCCAGTTTCACCACATGAGCAATGTTCAGGGAGAAAAATGCTCCGAATGTTTTTTTGTTATAACCTCCTATGGATGCCATTACACCTGCATCGAAGAATTTATGAAAGTCGTGATTGTATCCTACGCTGAAATAAGGTCTTGTCGTAGCTCCCGGCATATTATTCAATCCCTGTATATAAGTAATGAATATTGCATTATTTACATATTCTCTTTCTTTGTCGTCTGTTCTGCTGGTTTTTATTTCCGCTTCAAGACAAATTTTTGTATCCAGGGGCATGGTATAGGAACCGCCTTCTGTCACAGTGGGATCAAAAATATCTGCAAGAGAATCTCCATTCACTCCGCTGCCCAACAGCTGGTCTACGGCAAATCCTTCATAACGCGCGCTTCCCGCCTTCTGATAAGTGATTGTATTTTTGTTATACCTGATAGCGCCAACATCCAGCACACTTGCCACCAGTTCGATATTCTTATTAAGAAACACAGTCACTCCTGCATCCAATCCAATTCCTTTTCCATTCATATTGAAAAAAGAAAAATCCTTTAAACCTGACACATTCACATTGTAATCAAATTCCAGGTCAATATATTTTCCTTCTGCATCAGTAGTCATAGTAGCTTCGCCCTTTGGCATATAGAGAGATCCTATGCCCTGTAAATACTTTAACCTTGCTCCTACCCTTACTCCAGTATTTTCTCCGGCTCCTGCTACATTGAAAGCAGTTCCTATTACATATTCTCTTCTGTAATGTGCATTAAGTGCAAGCGGACCAAGTTCTGTTCTTTGTCCCGCAAACTGTTTATTCCCTTTCAAAGCCAGCTTTAAAAAATTATCTGTATAGCGGAAACTTAATCCGAATTTGTCGACTATAGAAAGACCAAAGTCAATTTTGTTTTCGCTTTTGGGTTTTTAACTGCAGCGCAAGTCCCAATACCTGATAACCCTGCCCTACTCCGAAAATATTATTTTTCTTTAGTTTGCCTACAAGGTTATTGATATCATCATTGGTGACTTTACCGGTTTTGTAAATATCATTGGTGGTTTTATAATCAAAAGCTGAATTTCCCATCCACAGGTAATAATTAAATCCGAGCTGTACATACTTCTTGCCAAGATCAAGCTCAGAAGGCTGATACTTGGAGGCATTCAAGTCATTGTGATTGCAGTAAGTGGTTCCAATATTATTCTGTGCAAAAAGCTGATACTGGAAAAATATAGCGAGAGTGAAAAATATATATTTCATGTAAAAATATTTCATAGGTGAATGATGCTTTTAAAATTATTGTTCGCTTAATTTTAATTTAAGATCTCCCACTACCTGCACTTTCAAAACCAGGCTATTGGAAATGGTTACTGAGCCGCTTGGAGGAGTGTTCAGTTTAAGGAATGTCCTTGCAAAGTCCGAGTTCTTCAGGTTATTAAGCTTTGTCTGGTTTAAGGTAGTTACCAGTTTTATCTCAGGACTATTTGCGGCTATAATCGTTGGAGTGTCAAAAATAGAATCGAGCTTTACCGTTTTAGTTTCATCCATAAAATAAATCTGGAACCTGAAATCTACCGGAAGAGGATTGGCAATAAAAGTATTCGGTGTTCCGGACACAGATTCTGATTTAATTCTGTTTCCTGAAATGCTGAAGTCTGAGGTATCGATAATTGAAAAGCTTTCAGTGCTGGAAAGTGTAATGCTTCCTATTACTATATTATTTAGATATACATCCACTGTAAGTTTTCTATTGACATCGGTAATCATTCCTCCTGTCGTAGTGAAATTCAGGACTTGCAAAGTTAAAGTATCATTGGTATTAATATTGGTAAAAGTGTTTACAGGAGAAGTATAAGATGGTTTTGCCCCTATCCCGCTATAAGCAGGAATAGTAGAAATCGGCTGATTAATCAAGTCATTCGTACCACTTTTAAATATAAATATCCCTGACTGAAGATTGATCTGCCATCCGTTGGTAATTTTAAAATAAATTTCTCCTGATTCAATGAGTCCGCTGCCGAACGCATCGGTAATATTGAAAGTAGAGAAAGGGCCAGCATTGACAGGAGTATTAGTACCGGAAGGTGTATTATTCGGCACAGGAACTCCTGCCATATTTGGCAATCCAAAATCTGCAAGACTGAAATCATGTTTTCCATGAAGCGAATCGAGTTCAGCGATATCCTGTATAGTAAGATCACCCTTGATCAAAGGACCAAGAATATCCATCTCCCATTCAGGAACCACTTTGTCATTGGGTTTAAAATCGCAGGATGAGAGTAACAATAGAAGAGAAAGAATTTTAAAATACTTTATAATGAGACTGGTATTTAAATCAATTTGAATTGAAAACTTTACGAATGATAAAAACAATCTTAATGGTTTAATTTTCAATAGATTATTATATAAAAAGGTATTAACAGACAGATAAGAAGAATTATTTAATATATAATTTAAAACAATTACTATCTTTGCACACTTTAAAAAAAATCGGTTAATAAATTATAAATTATTTAATACCGTAATATTAAATATGAAACTATCAGAATTTAAATTCAACCTCCCCGCTGACCTTCTTTCTTTATATCCGGCTAAAAATCGCGATGAGTCAAAGTTAATGGTCGTAAATCGTCAAACAGGAACTATTGAAACCCGCATATTCAAGGATATTGTGGATTATTTCAATGAAGGCGATGTAATGGTTATCAACAATACCAAAGTATTTCCAGCCAGATTATACGGCAACAAAGAAAAGACAGGTGCAAAAATTGAAGTATTTCTTTTAAGAGAATTAAATCAGGAAGCGCATTTGTGGGATGTACTGGTTGATCCTGCCCGTAAGATCAGGGTTGGCAATAAACTGTATTTCGGCAACGGAGATCTTGTTGCAGAAGTAATAGACAACACCACCTCCAGAGGCAGAACTATCAGGTTTTTATTTGACGGACCAGATGAGGAATTTTATAAGACCATTGATTCCTTAGGCGAAACACCTCTGCCAAAATACATCAAAAGAAAAGCTGAGCCTGAAGACAGAGAAAGATACCAGACAATATATGCTGAGCATGTGGGTGCAGTAGCAGCTCCTACTGCAGGACTGCACTTTACAAAGCAGGTATTGAAAAGACTTGAAATCAAAGGGGTGGACATCTGTCCTATCACTTTGCATGTTGGTCTTGGAACATTCAGACCTGTAGATGTGGAAGATCTTACTAAACACAAAATGGACTCTGAAAATTTTATTGTTCCTAATTCTACTGCAGAAATAGTAAACAATGCTTTGGACATCAAGAAAAGAGTATGCGGTATTGGAACGACATCCATGAGAGCCCTGGAATCTTCTACTTCAGCCAATGGAAGATTAAAACCAAACGAAGGATGGACTGACAAGTTCATTTTTCCTCCTTATGATTTTAAAATCGCCAATTCATTAGTTACCAATTTTCATATGCCTGAGTCTACTTTATTGATGATGACCTGTGCATTCGGAGGATATGACCTGGTAATGAAAGCGTATAAACAGGCGATTAAAGAAAAATATAAATTTTTCAGCTACGGCGATGCCATGCTTATAATCTAGTTGACAGTTAAAAATTGACAACATGCAAAACCCATTCGCTAACGGATGGGTTTTTTCTTGCCATAACATTAAGAATCCGGGTGAGCTTTGTGTCTTTGCGGCATTTGATATACTTTTATATAAATGACAGCTATAAAAAAATATGCCATCATAGTCGCCGGCGGTTCCGGCAGCCGGATGAAGAGCGAAATTCCAAAGCAATTTATCCTGCTGGGCAATCTCCCCATATTGATGCATACCATTAAGCGCTATGCGGATTATTCAAAAGAACTGGATATCATTGTGGTTCTTCCGAAAGAACAGATTCCCGTCTGGGGCAAGCTTTGCACTCAATATAATTTTATAGTCAAGACATTCATTGTATCGGGAGGAGAAACAAGGTTTCAATCAGTGAAAAACGGATTAGACTCCATTAAAGAAAAAGATGGACTGGTTGCCATTCATGATGGGGTAAGGCCTTTTGTAAATTTTAAAACCATTGAAGAAAGTTTCAAAGTAGCAGAGAAAACAGGAAATGCGACAGCTTCTGTAGCTTTAAAAGAATCGATCAGGTATGTGGATGGCAACACAACCCGCGCAGAAGACAGAAGCAAATACAGAATACTTCAGACACCGCAGACATTTCAAATTGCTTTATTAAAAAAAGCATACCTCGCACCAGAGCTTCCCACTTTTACAGACGACGGCAGCGTGTTGGAGAAAATGGGAGAAAGAATTAATCTGATTGAAGGCTCTTATGAAAATATCAAAATCACTACGCCGGAAGATTTGGTAGCAGCAGAAGGAATATTGAAAAGTTTCAAATATTTGTAACCTGTACTTTGTCTGAACAGGATTTATGTTATTATTGGATTGACAGGAATAGACCTGGTTCTTTCTAAGTGTTGTGCAGAGTGGGCAATGCATGAAAACCGGATAAAAATCTTGTTCATCCCTTAATCCTATAAATTCTGTTCAGACTTCTGTCTTTCAAGTAGCTCAATATTCTTCTTCAAGCCTGCATTGTTTATTTCTTCAAGCCTTATATTTTCAGCGGAAAGATTCAGTACGTAACCCTCCACATTCATAAGATTGACAACATCGTGTGTAATACATAAAACAGTTTTTTTATACTCGCTTACCCAGCTTTGCATCAGCGAAAAAACTTTTTTCTTGTTATATAAATCCAGCTGCTGGGTCGGCTCGTCCAGTAAAACTATTTGAGTATCCTGCATCATCACCTGGGCCAGCCAGACTATCTGTTGCTCTCCGCCTGATAATTCCAGATAATCCTTCTCTGCCAGGTGAGAAATTCCCAGAGCGCTTAATATTTCATCTGCTGTTTTATAATCAGCGCTGTTATAATTCTCAAAGAAAACTTTTTTACGGAAACATCCCATCACGACCAGGTCTTTTACCGGTATACCAAAGTTGACATGATTTTTTTGTTCGAGCAGGGTAATTAGCCCGGATGCAGACAAATCAGGAATATTTTTTATTTCCTTACCATCAATAAGAATCTGCCCTTGGTAAGGATGCTGATTTACCAAAGATTTAAAAAAAGTAGTTTTGCCGCAGCCATTATGTCCTAGTATTCCGACAAAGGAAGGTCCTTTAATATCAAAAGTGAGATTTGTCAGGAGAGGCTTTAGAGGGAAACCCAGGGTCAGGTTTCTGACTTCAATATGAGCCAAGGGGATTAATATTCGTCCTCGTTAAAAAAGAAATCGTCTTTGGTAGGATAGTCCGGCCATACTTCTTCAATACTTTCATAAGGCTGACCGTCATCCTCGAGTTCCTGCAGATTTTCTACTACTTCCATAGGGGCACCCGAACGGATTGAGTAGTCAATCAATTCATCTTTTGTTGCAGGCCAGGGAGCATCTTCCAGATAGGAAGCCAGTTCAAGTGTCCAGTACATAGTCTATTCCTCTATTAAATATCGTGCAAAAATAAAATTTTATTTTGCAATACAAATTTTTTTTAGCTAAGATTCCCAACCACAAATTAAATATCTGATTATTGTGGATAAGTTCTCCTCTTATGTGGGTAAAACCCTCTAAAATCAAACTTTGTGATTTTAAAGTTCTATTAACGAAGCATTCTCATTATGGTTACCTCCAAATATCAATTTTAGAACATTTTACACATTGCAGGTAAGCAGCTAAAAATTACCTCTTTTACTTTTTGTATTAAGCACTAAAGTCTATTTTTACCGTCCCTTAAACTTTAAAACATTTCCATGAGTAACGAAACCATCATTTTCTCAATGGCAGGAGTCAGCAAAATATACTCTCCCAAAAAGCAAGTCCTCAAAAATATTTACCTCTCTTTTTTCTACGGAGCCAAGATTGGCGTGCTCGGCTTAAACGGATCCGGTAAGTCCAGCCTTTTGAAAATTATTGCCGGAATTGAAAAAGATTATATCGGAGAAGTAGTTTTTTCTCCCGGATATACTGTAGGAATGCTTGAGCAGGAGCCAAAACTGGATGCTGATAAAACAGTAAGGGAAATCGTGGAAGAAGGTTGCCAGGATGTGGTGAATCTCCTGAAAGAATTTGAAGAGATCAATCTGAAATTCGGCGAACCTATGTCTGATGACCAGATGACAAAGCTTATCGAAAAGCAGGGACAGATACAGGAGAAACTGGATGCTGCAAACGCATGGGAGCTTGATACCAAACTGGAAAGAGCCATGGATGCATTAAGAACGCCTCCTTCCGATGCAAAAATCGGGAACCTCTCAGGAGGAGAAAAAAGAAGAGTCGCTCTATGCAGGCTTCTTTTACAGGAACCGGATGTGCTTCTTTTAGATGAGCCCACCAACCACCTTGATGCGGAATCGGTACATTGGCTTGAACAGCACTTAAAACAATATAAAGGAACAGTTATCGCTGTAACGCACGACAGGTATTTCCTTGACAACGTTGCAGGATGGATATTAGAGCTTGACAGAGGAGAAGGTATTCCATGGAAAGGAAACTATTCTTCATGGCTGGATCAGAAGAAGAACAGATTGGCGCAGGAAGAAAAAACAGAATCCAAGAGACAGAAGACACTTGAAAGAGAATTGGAATGGGTGCGAATGTCTCCGAAGGCAAGACAGGCTAAATCAAAAGCGCGTATCAGCGCTTACGAAAAACTCCTGGGAGAAGAGGCAAAGCAGAAGGAAGAAAAAATGGAATTATTTATTCCTGCCGGAAAAAGGCTGGGAGCGAAAGTCATTGAAGCCAAAAATGTTTCCAAGTCATATGGAGACAAATTATTATTTGAAAACTTAAGCTTCGCTCTCCCTCAAGGAGGCATTGTAGGGATTATCGGTCCCAACGGTGCTGGTAAAACCACTTTATTCCGTCTGATCACCGGCCAGGAAAAACCAGACTCCGGATCTTTTGAAGTAGGAGAAACTGTAGAGGTAGCTTACCTGGATCAAGAGCATACCAAACTGGATCCGAACAAAAGTGTGTTTGAAATTATTACAGGCGGAACGGAACATATTCTCCTTGGCGGCAGACAAATGAATTCAAGAGCATATGTCAGCAAATTTAACCTGAGCGGTTCTGACCAGGAGAAAAAAGTAGGTGTGCTTTCAGGAGGAGAAAGAAACAGAGTTCACCTGGCTATGACCGTAAAAATGGGAGCCAATCTCTTGCTGCTGGATGAGCCTACCAATGACCTTGATGTGAATACCATGAGAGCGCTGGAAGAAGGATTAGAAAATTTCGGAGGATGTGCCGTGATTATTTCCCACGACAGATGGTTCCTCGACAGAATTGCCACCCATATTCTGGCCTTTGAAGGAGATTCACAAGTATACTGGTTTGAAGGAAACTTTTCGGAATATGAGGAAAACAGGAAAAAACGCCTGGGTGATGTAGGCCCGCAAAGAATAAAGTATAAAAAACTGGTAAAATAAGATTGAAAAGGAGAAGGCCGCCCTTCTCCTTTTCATATTGTGGCTATGTTCTAAGATTTAATGATTGTTTAAAACCATAAAGGATTTGTTCTTATAGTTTTAGTGCAAATAACTACAGTAATAGAAACCTTGCGGGTTTATATCCAGAGCCATTTTTGTTGATTCTTTATTTTTTCTGTACAGCCTCCTATCAAATCGCAAGGAATCCTTATCTTTAATCTATGAGTATTGCATTCCGCATTTTGCTTATTTGTGGTTCACTTTTTTTGACGGGCTGCCTGGAAATTATAGAAGAAGTAAATCTGAATCCCAACAGATCAGGTACGCTGACTCTTACTATCAATGCCAGCCAGAGTAAAAGCAATCTCGATAAAATAATGGGACAGGACAGCATCTATGGACAGAAGGTTCCCAAAAGACAGGATATAGAAAAAGCGCTGGCAGATGTTTCAAACAAACTCAAGAATACCAAGGGAATTTCTGAAGTAGAGATAAGCAGAGATTTTAATGATTACATACTGGTGATCAAATGCTCTTTTGCCAATGTAGCGGCTCTGAATGCTGCCATCAATAATATCTGGTTGTTGTATGACAAAAAAGCGCCGGTCAACAGGTTGCATTTCAGTTATGAGCAAAATACTTTTAAAAGGAGCTTCGATTACGGTTTAATCAAAAATGTAAAAGATAAATTAGGGTCTCAGGAAAAGGATATTCTTTCAAAATCATATTATACTACTTTATACAAATTTCAATCCGAAATCATTTCCAATACCAACAGCAGCGCTACCTTATCCAAAAGTAAAAAAGCTATCATTTTAAAAAACTCAGTACTGGATATAGTAAACGGCAAAAAAAATATTCAAAATCAAATTAAACTAAAGTGAAAAAGTTTTTTCTAATAGGAATCAAAAAGACAATAAGTCTTCTTATCCTGACTGTTATTTTCAACCTCTCCTTATTAACACATTCATCTGCGCAGGATCTTCTTAAATATATTCCCGCCAAAGCTTCCGGAGTATTAGCATTCAATGGAGAAGGTTTTTTCAAAAAAGTAGATCTTAATCAGATTACAAACCTGGAAATGTTCCGTGATCTTGATGCGGAAGCAAAACAGAAAAAAGATAAAGAATACGAAGAAATGTCAAAAGCCTGGAATGCTCCTGAATCTATCGGGTTAAATAAAAACTCACAGATATATTTCTTTTTTGAAAACAATTACGATACCACCTTTCAAAGCATGTCTCATTATTTTGGATGCCTGTTTTCATTGACCAAAGCAAAAAAATTTGAAAGCTTTCTTAAAAAATTAACCAAAGACGAATATCGGGTTCAGAAAAAAGGAAGCTGGAAATATTTATCAGAAAAAGGTTTTCTTCTGGCATGGAGCAGCAATGCGGCCATTGTCCTGGGCATGGAAGGCGGGGGAAAAGAAAACCAACTTGTTCTTCAGAAATTTGAAAGTATGATTTCCCAGACAGAAGCACAGAGTATTAAATCCAATAAAAATTTCTCTACGCTTCATGAAAAAGAATATGACTTTAATTACTGGATGAATTTCCATTCTTTATTTTCCGGTTTAGGAATTTTCAAACAATTCAAAGAGCCCTTTCTGCAAAAAATTCCTTTCTATAATGACGATTTTTATAAGGATTATTACCTGAGCCTTATTTTAAATTTTCACAATGGCAATATCAGCTGGACAACACAACAGACATTGAATTCCGAGTCAGCAAAAAAAGTAAAACCTTTTTATGGCGATGGCATCAATCCCGAACTGGTACGATACATACACAGGGATCACCTGCTGGGCGTATATACGTACTCGTCTGATATGAAAGGTATAAAAGCTATACTGGATACGGCATTGCATGATACGCTCAAACAAAAAGTGAATGAAGGCTTTATTGAGCTTCTATATGAAAGCAAAGTGCGGAACGACAAGAGAATCAAAAAACTGCAGGCAGAAATAGACTCGATGTATACCGATCTGTATTCTTACAACAATACTAATTACGATACGTACAACTATTCCGATACGGCGTCTTATTATGAAAACTATTCAGATACAACTTATAAGGACTACGTCCCTGATACTACCAGCTCAGCTCCCCCAGAGCCAGACTACAACTATAACACCTATACAGACACCGCTGTTACTGCTGTAGATACCACTTATAATTATGACAGCTATAATTACGAAAGAGATGAAAAAGCCGACAGCATCTACAATGCCAAATATGAGCGTATCAACAAAAAATACGATAACATAAAAGCAATAAAGACAGAACTATACAGAGCTAAGGCTAAGGAACTGAACCTGAAATCGGATGATCTTTTTAATCTTTTTGAAGGAGATTTTTTAGCAGCTTGTACGGATATCCTCTATAAAGAAACCAAATACAAGACCTATGTATATGATGAGGAAGAATTAAAATCCGAAGAAGTAGAAAAAACCAAAAAAGATCCATACCCTGAGTTTGTGGTTGCTCTAACTCTTAATGATGTGGCCAAAGCTAAAGACCTGATGAAGAAAATGGAGAGGGACAGCTTCATCATAGCGGAAGAAAACTTTTACAAAGCGCCGGGAGAAGTGGAAGGCTATATGGGCATACAAGAAAAAATTCTGATTATCACCAATAAGAAAGAATTGCTGAGAAGCAATTTTAACGGATACTCTCCGC
>JAIERY010000043.1 GCA_019746425.1 Cytophagaceae bacterium | reverse complement strand
CCATCTCAATACATTTACTCCCATTCCTAATGCTGTAATTCCTGAGGTGGGTGAAGTTGCTGTCGTAATTGTAGCAGCACCGGAAACTACCGTCCATAATCCTGTTCCTGTTGCAGGCGTATTCCCTGCAAGCGTTGTGGTTGCCGCACACACATTCTGATCTGCCCCGGCGTTAGAGAATGTAGGTGCTGTATAACCGGTAATGATTACATCGTCAGTGGAAGCAGCACATGGTGAATTGGAAATTGTCCATCGTAAGGTATTAGCTCCTGCCCCTAAGGCTGTAATTCCCGAAGTCGGACTTGCTGGTGTTGTAATAGTTGCAGCTCCCGAAACCACCGTCCATAATCCTGTTCCTGTTGCAGGCGTATTCCCTGCCAGTGTCGCAGTTGTTCCACAGATGCTTTGATCGGGGCCGGCCAATGCAGAAGTTGGCGCTGCAGTGCGTGTAATGACAACATCATCTGCTGAACTTCCACAACTGTTACTGATAGTCCATCTCAGTGTAGCGTTGCCTGCGACCAAACCGGTAACTCCGGAAGTCGGGCTTGAGGATGTAGTTACTGTTGCTGTCCCGGAAATAATTGTCCATGCACCTGTTCCGACGGAAGGGGTATTTCCTGCCAATGTTGCTATCGAAGCACAAACATTCTGATCAGGACCTGCGGCAGATGGTGTAGGTAAAGGATTAACAGTAACTACTACCGGGGATGAAGTGGCTGAATTCCCTCCCACTATCACAACCACTGTATAGCTGCCTGCAATAGTAGCTGTATAACTTGCTGATGTTGCTCCTGAAATATCGGTACCGCCACGTTTCCATTGATAAGTATATCCTGCGCCGGTATTGGCATTAAGGACTACACTTCCGCCCTGACAAAAAGTGGTTGCTCCTGCAGGAGTGATAGTTGCAGTAACCATACAATTAATAGTTGCCACAACAGGCACTCTTAAGCATGGACCCGGGCCGGAAGAATATTCCCAATTATATAAATAGAAATACCAATTGGTAACAGTACCCCAGCTGGCATTGCCATCTGTAATACGGATCTTCCCTGCAGCAGTGTAAGGATAAGTAACTGTTCCTCCTCCATTCATATCCAGCATACCAGTAGTCCCGACCAGATCTATATAATACCCATTTTTCACATCACCTGCAGTGAACTGAAATCCTAATGGGATCCTATTGGCACCAGCAGAAGAAATACTTACAGTTTTCGTGAACCTGACAGTAGTTTTATCCGGTTGTAATACCCTTATAGTGACATTCTGTGCACCGGCCGCATATATTGTAACAGCGTCAAGCACGAGAGGTGATAGCACGTCGAATCGTAACTTATAAGCATTTCCCGCAGGATTCCAATCGCTATTCGTCCAGACGGGCGCCCCTATTGCATTAGGATTCGGAGGTCCAACTGTGCCACTAAAGAAAGAAGCATCTTTTACATAGTAAGTAGTTGTAGCGCTTAAAGAAGGTGTAGTATAGGCAGTACCTGTGAAAACCGGAGCTCCTCCTGTCGGCACAGTGTACCATTCATATGTACCCGGACCTGTAACGCTTAGATTCACTGTACCTGCACCGCATCTTGAACCATCCACAGGGGTAGCTGCACCAGAATTAATAATTATATCATCTACCTTATTGGTACAACCTGTAGCGCTGGCAGTCAGTTGATAAGTGCCAGATGTTTTCACAAATAATGTCGGAGAAGTTTCTCCGGTTATCACAGTGCCATTTTTTCTCCAAACGTAAGTAATGCCCGGACCTGATAATTTTGAATCAAGAGTTGTGGTGACAGGATCACAAAGCATCTGATCAGACCCCAAAGTGAAAGTAAGATCAGATCTTAAGGTAATCGCATCAGTTTTAATGCAACCCATAGAGTCTACTACCACATAATAATCGCCAGCTGCTGATGCAGTCATATTAGGTGTTGTCATCGGCAGCAATACACCATTGTAATACCATCTGAATTTTCTGTTAGGATGTGCACTAAGCCCGGTGTTAATGGTATAGTTTCCTCCGCTGGAACACAGTACCTGGTCTGCGCCAAGATCTACTGCGGCACAAGGACAAGCAGTAAATGCCCTTCCCGGAGAACCTTCACGGCAGCCATCAAACCAATTGTTGCCATCGTTTAAATTCCCGTTAGGATTTTTTAATTCGAGTGTACTTCCCTTTCCATCTGCATTCAATGGCCAGGGCGGCACATCATCATAAGTCATAGAAAGATATAATCTTCCTATGTTGTCAAACAACCGGATCAACTCACCGCTATTGCTTAAGCTGAATGGAAAAGCTCCTACATAATTTGTAACAGTCGGATGTCTTGCCGTAAACTTGGTCACATCCTGTACCAGCACAAGATATTGTCCGGCGCCAAGCGTAGTTCCATTAGGGATCACAAAACTGTTAAAGTCATTTTCATCTTTCAGCACCCATCCTGAAATATCTATGGCTGCATTTCCATAGTTATACAATTCAATCCAGTTGCCGGCATTGTAAGCGCTGTCAGAATTATAATTAATTTCATTGATGGTGATTTTAGGAATATTGGTGGTAGTAGTAAAGTTTGCAGTAAAAGTATTATTAGCTGTGATGTTCAGTGTGATTGAATTGTTGGTTGGTGTCGGTACAGTCACTGCACTTGAGCTCCAGTTTACAAAAGTATAACCGGGGTTTGCAATGGCAACAATATTTACAGGCACGCCATTGAAATAAACTCCAGACCATGGAAGTGAATTAGGAGTAATAGTGCTTATTTTTATTACTCCGGCACCGGCAGGGTTTGTCTGCAAAGTAACATTGACCTGTGCCGCTAAACTGAACTGAGACTGGACATGGTTTCTCGCATTGGCAATACGGGCATCCATATAAGTTCTGATAGCATTGCAATTGGAATTCCATCCTGCGACACTCCCGGCATTCTGTGGCCATTTGGCAAAGTGCCTCGCCATCTCAGGATCAAGCTGACTTTTTAATCCATCAAAAACTGCCTTATAATTAGCCGGCAGGTAAATGGTATTCATTAAGTCTGCATACCTGTTGACAAAATAATTTTTAAACTCTGTATTGTTAAGAAGCTTCTTAAGCATCGGGCCGTGCGGATTGGGAAGGCCTGTTCTGTTATTTCCACCGGTGCTGTTGATGACATTGGTTAATTCATTCAATGTTGGTGGAGCAAAACCAAACATATCAAAAGAAAAATCTGTGTCATAGTAAAGATATCTCCACTTGCCATTGGGAGTTTCACGCCAGTATTTCACATTGTTGTTTGGCCAGTCCCAGTTGGTATGGTAAGTTTGGGCAATGAAGTAATCGGCAAAATTATTTATATCAAGCCAGCCTTTTACTGTATTGTAATTGGCAGTAATGGACATATCATTGGCCATGATAAAATTATACATGTTAGTCCAATGTGCATTATCTTTTTTCATTACATCTCCATCCATTTCCAGCATTTCATAATCATCTTTGTCCACCCCGAAATTTCCTTCAAGGTATCCATTGTTGTACCTTTCACGCAAATGATGCACGCCCCAGTACTGCCCGTTTATAAAAACAATGACCGGTTCGTAAGCAGCACGATCAATGTTTGTGGCGTTTCCTAGCACAATCTGCTGGCTCTGTAAAGTTCTGTGGTTGGTCTGGTCGCGCAGATGCGTATAGTTAAAATCATTTCCTCCGTCTCTTAAATGAAGTCCAGTAAATTCTGTTACATTAGGTTTCTCACTAAAGAATGCATATTTGATTTTTTTGCTCCCATATTTTTCATCAGGAATTAAGCGCATACTTTTCATAGCGTTGGCACGCGACCACCCGCCGAATATTTTTATGCCGCAATCTTGTTCCATTTTATGAATCCCCGTCTTATCAAAGTATTCTATATGCACTTCTCTCTCCCAGTCCTGCCAGAAGTTTGCTCCGAAATACGGAGTAGCAGGATCAGCATTAGGGCCCATCACATATATACCGGTATCATTCTGAAAAAAATTATTGGGGTGAGTACTAATAGAGAACACAGGAATTGTTATCCCTGGATCACTGATAAAGTAAGAATTGGTTTCAATATTTTTTGTAAGGTATCCTGCTTTAAAACAAGCAGCACGCAATACTCTTGTAGTGTTCACCGATAATGCTGCAGAATATAAGGCTGAAGTTGCAATTGGCTTACTGCCGTCTGTAGTGTATCTTATCTGGGCAGTGGCATCGCTGCAAGTGCAGGAAACTGTTTGTGTTCCGCTATAAAAACCTGGCGCCAAAGAAAATGTAACTGTAGCATTCAGGTAACCGGTATATGAGGTTGATGTACCGTTGTTTGCATTAGGAGTCGGAGGATTCAACAAAGAAAATGATGCGCCACCATTTGGAAATCTTCCATAAGTGTTGTTTGCCTGTAAAGCAGGCACAAATACAGAATTGATAATGGTATTGGAAGGATTGGCTAACGTAACGGTTTCTCCTGATCCTGCATTCAAAGAAAAATTAGTATGAAGATAAACTTGTCCGGCAGGCGGAGCAGTAAACCAGCCTGGCGTAGCAAAATAATTGGTGGAAGTATTTCCTATACCTACCATAAGAAAAGCTCTCATGAGCAAATCGGTAGAGCCTGCTGAAGAATTATGTACACTTATGGAAAGAACGTTACTGCCATTCCTCAAAATAGGTTTAAAGACAGAAGGGCTTACCGAAAATGTTGCAGGAGTTCCTGCAGTAAAAAAACTGGTGGTAGCAAGCGCATTGTATGCAGGAGGAGTTCCTGTAACATTATTTCGTGCTATTTCAACTCCGTTCAGATATGCAATGAAACCGTCATCATAATCCAGTTTGAGCATCATTTCCTTAATAGCTGCACTATCAACTATATTAAAGGTTCGCCTCATGAAAACGGATAGTGTACCGGCTGGCACAGTGGTAGTCTCTCCAATTCCGCCATATCCTATGGAGCCTGTTCCTGTTGTCCAGGCAGCATCATTGAATGTACGATCAATCCATGTTGCCGGAGTTCCTGCAACCGGAACAGTATACTTCCAACTGTCATTATCTCTCACGATCATCTCCCAATGATCGGTCATGTCTGTTCTGTTTTTCCCGGAAGCATAAACAGTGAGATATCCGTTTGCCGGAATAGAAACATTCGGGAATGTCCATCTTGCAGGCATTCCAACGCTATCGCTTAACTTATAATTTAAAAGATTAATTGCCCCGGCAGAAGGATTATACAACTCGATCCAGTCTTCAAAGTCTCCATCATTATCCGGATAATAGGATTGATTATTAGAGCTGACCTCATTGATAATTACCTGAGCCGGCGAGCCTAAAGCGCTGAGAAATAGAATTATAAAAAGAAGATTATGGAATTTACCATTCATCTTTTGCGGGGTATGGTTTTTTTAATTCAATATATTCATGTAAAAATACAATATTGTGTTAAAAAACCAAATATTTTACCCTTTGTTTAACAGGCTTGTGGATAATTATTGCCCGATGATGATTTTATTGGAAATCAGGCCTTTTTCAGTAGTGATTACCAGGTTATATAAACCGGAAGTAACATGTGAAATATCTATTTCGGAAGTATCCGAGTTAATATATGAGGAGTAAATAACCTGCCCTTTGTTATTCACGACCTTAATATTTCCATCTATAATGGAGGGATCATTGATCCGTACTTTGAAAATGCCTTTGCTTGGATTAGGATAAATCGAAACTGATCCATCATCAATTCTATCCTTTACGCTCAGCACGCAACCTGGATTATAAGGATAACCGGGAGAACCGCCTGGACATCCTGCAAACCAATTGGAAGCATCATTCAAATCCATATTTGGATCTGACAATTCCAACGTTTTTCCAAGTCCATCAGCTTCTGCCGGCCAGGGTGATTTATCATTATAGGTGAAGCTGAGATATTTTGCTCCTTTATAATCAAACAACCTGATCATATCTCCATCATTGCTTAATGAAAAATCAAATTGTCCTTTTACATAATTCGTTGCTATAGGATAAAGTGATTTGAATTTTGCTGTGTCGTTGCAGATAACAAGTCGTGAATTAGGCTGAAGAATGGTATTGGCAGGTATTACAAATTTATGGTAATCATTATAATCCTGGAAATACCAGTCAGAAAGATCTACCGCTACATTACCGTAATTTAATAACTCAAACCAGTCTCCTGAATTACTTGAAGCAGATGAATTATAATTTACTTCCGATACCGTAATTTTTGCCGGGGCCGGGCTGCCGGTAAAGTACGCAGTAAAGGTAGCGTTGGTAATATTTACATTCAAGGTTACACTTCTGTTTGTATTAGGAGAAGGGATAAGTATTGGTGCAAGCCAGTGATTGAAGGTGTAACCTGGATTTGGAATCGCTGTAATAGTTACAGGCACTCCATCAAAATATACTCCTGTCCAGGGCAATGTTTCTGGATGTATGGTATTGATTTTTATAACCCCTGCTCCTGCCGGAGAAACATCAAGGGTAACATTTACATTTTTTACCAAACCAAATTCACTTCGAACATGGTTTCTGGCTTCGGTTGGCCTCGCATTAATAAAATTCACCATCTGACTTATATTATAATTCCAGGTAGGAACATCAGCCCCCCAGCGCGCCAGGTGTCTTGGCATTTCAGAGGCAATAGAGTCTCTTATTTTATAGGCCATACCCCGATAATTTGCCGGCAGGTAAATTGTATTCATTAAATCAGCGTAACGATTGATGAAATAATTTCTGAATGGGGTATAGTTGAGCATTTTGGAAAAAATCTCTGCATTGGGCCCTTTTGAAAGTCCGGTAGCATTTTTTATTTCTCCCATTTTATTCCAGGTATAAGGCTCCATCCCCCAGATACCTAAAGTGATATCAGTATCATACATGAAGTACCGGAACTTCCTGTCGCCGTATTTAGGCCTCCACATTTTCAGATTGTTCTGCGGCCAGTCCCAGTTCGATATATAGATTTCAGCAGCAAAATAATCTACCATATTTTCCAGGTCAAAGCTGTCTGCTACCAGTTTAAAATTAGCGGCAACTGACATATCCAGTGGTCCTGCAGGAGCAACAAAATCATCCACCACAGTGATCCAGTAAAGGCCCCATAAATTATTCCCCCCCTGCAATGCGCCATACCAGGTATCTACTAAATCAATACTGTCGCTGCTTATGCCATAATTTTGCTCGACATAGTGCTCATTAATTTTTTCGCGTATATGATGTACTCCCCAATACTGTCCATTGATATACACGACACAGGGTTCATAAGCCTGTATGTCTATATCTGTTTTTTTGAAAACAGCCATCTGGTTGGTAGCATCTTTAATATGAGTAACGTTAAAATCGTTTCCGGAATTACGGAGAATAATTTCCTTGAACTCTGCAATGTTTTTATCAGGAAAGAACTGATAATCTATACTGCTTTTTCCATACCTGTCATGAGCTTTGATCCACAAGCTCTTCATAGGATTTGCTCTCGAATAATTTCCAAAAATTTTTATCCCGGCATCCTGTTCAAACCCTTGAGCACCTTGCTTGTCAAAAAATTCTACGTGCACAGGTCTCTCCCAGTCCTCCCAGAAATTTGCTCCGAAATAGGGATTGGTAGAACTGTCTGCATTCGGACCTAGTTTGTATATACCAATGTTGTCATCAAAGAAATTATCCGGATGTGTGCTGATAGAGAATACCGGAAGGTCTGTATTGTCATTGATAAAATAAGTATTGGTAAATATTTTCTTAGGAATATAAGAAGCACTAAAGCAGGCAGCGCGAATAACCTTAGTATTATTAATAGTAATAGGTACCGTATATAAAGTCGAAGAGGCAGTCGGTTCGCTTCCGTCAGTAGTATATCTTATAGCCGATGAACCGGTGATGGATAATGTTTGCGCAGAAGGATAAAAGCCGGGAGCTTTTGAGAAAATCAGGGTGTCATTGCAGTAGCCCAGGTAGGCAGTTGCACTTCCATTGGAAGCGCCGGGAGTTGGTGCTGCAAAATAACTCCAGGTAGCATTGCCGTCGGTCTGTCTTCCGAATGACTGATCTATCTTAAGCCATGGAATCATCTTCTGATCTATGGTTGTAGCTGCATTATTCAGAAGGTAAATAGTTTCATTTCCATTTTTAGATAATTTAAAATTGGTATGAAAGGCAGAAACACTTCCGGTAAACCATGATGGTGTAGCTCCAAATTGAGTTCCTGCATCTTTCATGGCAAAGCTCAGATATGGTCTTATGGTTAAATCAGAAGAGGATGGAGACACATTATGCACCTGTATAGCAAGTACATTGTTTCCGTTTACCAATGTTGCTCTCAGCGTAGCAAGACTTATAGGAAAAGCTTCAAAAGACCCAGGTGTTACATACACAGTGGCCTCATGGCCTGCATCTGTCTGGTTATTATAGCCCGGAGGTGTTCCTGGCATATTCGCAGATCTGGCTATTTCCACCCCGTTTAAATAAGCGACAAAACCATCATCATAATCTACATTAAATATTGCCCGCATCAGCTTTGAAGTATCTGCAATATTGAAAGTTCTTCTGATATATAAAGAGTTGAAAGGACCGGACAATACAGTCGTATCATCATTGTCGCCATAACCGAGTCCACCTTTTGCTGTTGTCCAGGAAGCATCATTGAATGTTCTGTCTTTCCAGGTAGAAGGAGGTTCAGCAGACGGGATAAGGTATTTCCAGAAATCATTTTCTTTTACAGCTGTCTCCCAGTGATTAACTGTCTGGTTTTTATTTTTTCCGGAAGCAAAAACCAATACATGTGAGTTAGGCGATAAAATATAAGAAGGAAAAAACCATTGCTGAGGAGAAGGAACATTATCGATAAGACTATAATTACTCAGGTTTACACCGGTTGCTCCTGCATTGTAAATTTCAATCCAGTCATTATAGTCTCCATCTTCATCAAGCACCAGGCTTTCATTATTAGTGGAAACTTCATTAATGACCACTTGAGCATTAATATAAGACTTACCTGAAATTAATATGGAAAAGAGAAAGAGAATCTTGAAATATTTCATCGCTAGTTTTTAGTATCTACTGTAGGCAAAACCACTCCAATATTGCACAAATTTAATAAATAAAAGGATAAAAATTATTATAAGTGCATGGATTTATACTTAAAAAAACAATAAAAAGTTGTTTGAACATCTAACTTTTACTATTTTTACATTACTTATCACCACTTACCTAATAAGGTTATTGGTTTATTAAGAAGAAGGGAGAGACAGGCTCTACGAACTTCTAGCAACCTCCTCCACCATGGAAAAAGGTGCTAAATCCTGATCCGCGATGCGGAAAAAATAAATTAGAATAACATGAAAACTCAGAGTACATTTTACCCGAATTCTTTACACGTCATGTGTAGCTGCTGTTGCTGTTGTTGCAGGTAATCGCAGCCAATAACATCCACCCAATTTTATTGTTTTAATTCTTTCATTTTAAAATTATACCACTATGTATAACTCTATACGTTTTGCAACACTTCATCTTCATGCAGCTCATGAGGCTGATTCACGGACTATATTCAAAACAAAAGCTATATATGAGAATGATTATTTTATTTTTCATCAGCAGGAATTAATAAAACCCAATCATTCCTCACATCAGGTAAAGAAAACCATATATCAGAAAGCGTCCAATGCAGAAGGAAATTACCAGGAGATACTGGAAAAATTCGTATGGCACCTTAATTAAGTACGATTGAGCGATTGAGTGATTTGCGAATATATTTCGCACTTCATTAATCGTGAGCTGAACATAAATCACTATATCACTAAATCATAATTGTAACTATGGCTATCAAAATTACCGACGATTGCATTAACTGCGGGGCTTGTGAACCGGAATGCCCTAATACCGCCATCTATGAGCCTGGCGCGGAATGGGCATATGCAGACGGCACCAAACTGCAGGTACTTGAACTGGAGAATGGAGAAACAGAGAGCGCTTTCAGGAAGCAGGAGCCTGTCTCTCCTGAATATTACTATATCGTAGCAAATAAATGTACCGAATGTACCGGCTTTCATGAAGAGCCGCAGTGTGCGGCAGTATGTCCTGTTGACTGCTGTGTGCCCGATCCGGAATATATTGAAAGCAAAGAGGAACTGGAGGCTAAAAAATTCTGGATGCATGGAGAATAAGAAATTATGGGTGACAACGACAAGCTCTGTTTCGTCATTCGTCACCCGTAATTCGTCACTTAAATAGTTACTTTTATATTTGTAACCGTATTTACCTTACAACCGTATAACTCACGCTGTGAGATAATTATCAAATGAAACGCATTTTTTTAATATTAATAGCTGCAGGCTATGTTTTTACTTCCTGTCATAAATCAGGAAGCAATCATGCTCTTTTTGGTGATCCCCAGAAGCACCACAATGAAGTAAACCATCATAAAAAGAAATTCAAAAAAGAGCCGGGAAGTCACGTATTGAAGGAAGACAAGGAACTTAAAAAACAAAATCTTCAGTCCCTGAAAGATCAAAAGAAAGCAGAAGCTAAAAAAAGAAAAGAGTTGAAAGAATATAGCTATTCTAACAACTCTATTAATACTACTTATTATAAACCACCGAAAAAGAAAGAGTGACGATTTACGAAGTACGAATGACGAGATAAATATTCTTCACTCGTCATTCGTACTTCGTCACTTTAAATTATTCTTCCAGATGAAACTTCTTCTCAAAAGCTTCCATTTCTTTTAAATAAGTCTGGTACAAAGGGTCAACTGACTCCTGAGCGTTTTTATGATATTCCTTCATTTTATCTGCTACTTCCGAAGTCAACTCCTGCTCTGTCATCAATTTTATAACCTCGGCATACTGATTATTCATAACACCTTCATACGCGTTCATCAAAGCCAAAGTACTGGACTTTAATGTTTCTCCTCCTTTGATATCTTTAAGGCCGCTTACTGAAGCTTTTGCTTCTGATATTGTTTTCTTAATAGTTTCAAGAGCAGCCTTTCTGTCAACCTGCGCATCAGGATACAATGCTTCTGCAAATTGCTTAATGCCGCCCTCTACTTTTAAACTGCTTATTTCAATGTGAGTCTTAAAAGACTTGGCTTCTTCCTTAGTCGGCTCTGAAGATTCAGAAGACATATTGCAGGAAGACAGGATCAAAACGGAAAGAATAATTGATAGCAATGAGGAAAGTTTTTTCATAATGAGTGTATTAATTGAAAAATTAAGAATTTAAAATTTATAATTAATTTATCCCTTTTCCAAGGTATGCCCTCAGGTTAGGAGAAATTTTTCTTTGCACTAAAGTTTTATGCATATCCCATTTTTCTGCACCTTCCACTTCTGAAAAATATTTTACTTCTCCTCCCTCCTGCACCGCAACCACAACGCCATCTCTGTACAACACTCTGTTGCCCGGAAAGCTGCTGATCTTTTTTCCAGGTCCAAGAACCCCATGCAGGTTCAACGGATCGGAAGCAGAGATGGAAATCAGGTTTCCGGTTTTTGCTTCTTTTCGGATTTGTCTCAGGGAAGCTACTGCATCAGGCAAAGCAAATTGCTCTCCCCATACACCATCGACAAATCTTCCTCCGCGAATCTCTCCTCTTGCTTCCATCTTTCTGTATACTTTTACTATATCTCTCCAGGGAGGAGAAATTGTTTCTGTGTCTGCCAGCTTTCTAAAAACCACTCCATACCTGTTCAATAATAATTTAGCAATGGTTTCTATCAAGACATTACTATCACCGTTTTCTGCTGCGTGATTCGGATTAAGCAAAGACCATCTTCCTGCCTCTTCCATTTTAAAAGCAACTGTCTTCCGTCGTACAGAATTTAATTTGTATTTAGAAGGTACCAATAAAGCTCTCACGCCCGTGAAACTATCAGAAGTAATGAGCCCGGCAGAAACAAGTTCACTGATGCCTTCCTCCACCTGTACTTTAAGCAATTTTGCGCCGATAAAAATTTCTTCGAAAAAGGAAGCTCCTTTGGAAGCAAGAAAGTCATATACTTTGGTAGCAGCGTGAGACAATTCAAATGAATCCTTTTGTATATCGCTCCATTCTTTCCATAGAGAAAGATTGCCTCTGGTCACCAACATAATGGGTGTAGTCTTTACCGGCGTAATTGATTTTTTCTCCGCGCCTTTGTTCACCCTGAATCTTCCCCAGACCGTTTTACCTGACAGGCAACAATTATCCAGCCACTGGTAATCGTAATCTTTCATGCGCAAAGGAAGTATATCGCTTTCCCAGGCCGATGCAGCGGCTTCAAAACCTTCCAGGGTTTTTAAAATTTCCTCCAGGGCCCTCGGGCCTTCTGATTGTTTTTCAGTAATGCCATGCCACTGGAAAAGATACCTCATGAAATCTGCAGTAGATACTGCTTCAATTTCTTTTCTTAACCTCTCAAGTGTATACCGGTGTATCCTTGCCAGCAATCTTCTTTCGCACCATTCTTCTTCGGAAGTATCGGGAGTAAAATTTCCCCTGAAAACAAATCCTTCTCCTTCAAGCATCAGCAAAGCCTGATGAATTTCTGAAACGGGCAGCCCTATGCTTTCAGCAAGCTCTTTCTCTGTTACCGGACCCAGTATTTCCATTCTTCCTCTGATGATCTCTCTTAAGGCTTCTTCTTTTCCCCATTGCTTTTCCAGAAGTTTTGCAGGAAGCGGAAAAGGGGCGGTAAGTTTTAAATCAGGAAACACCGCGTTGAATTGCGGGATCCTGTCTACCGAAATCCAGAGTTCTTTTTTATCATTCACCGAAACACTGGTAACCCGTCCCTGATTTCTGAGTTCATTAAAAAAGACGTTCCACAAATTTATCCCTCCATCTTTCCATACTTCTTCTTTGGTGAAATAACCGGCCATGGAAAGTGCATCCTGAAACTCATCTGCATTTTCTGCTTCAGGCCATGCTTCTGCTTTCACATTGATGATTGCCTGCTCGTCCAGTTTGCCGAGGTCTTTTGCTTCGGAAGGATCAAGCCATCTTCTGTTAATGACCGCCCTGGTTCTTCTTTCTTCCAGCGGCGCATCGTCTAAGAAAGCATAAGGTCTTGCATTCAGAATTTCCTGAGCCAAAGGTGATGGTTCTCTCAAATCCCTTGCATACAATTCAACTTCTCCTCCTTCAATCTGCTTAAGGAGCTTTTCCAGCTCATCTATATCCATTGCCTCGGTGAGACAATCATGTATCGTCTGATTCACCAGGGGATGATCGGGCACTTCTCTTTCACCCTGGATATTTTCAAAGCATGCCAGCTGATCAGGAAAAACAAGAGCCACCAGATCTTCTGCCTGCATTCTTTGCAATTGGGGAGCAACTCTTTGTCCGGCCTTTCTTCTCTGAATAGCCAACGCACAGCTTGCATTCCATCTCCATCTTACTCCAAACATAGGAGAATCCAGTAAAGCCTGCACCAATATCTCTCTCACCGATCTTGACTTCAGGTAATTAAAAACTTCCTTTAACGGAAAACTGTGTGTAGAACCAAGAGAAAGAATGATAGCATCTTCGGTTGCAGCAGCCTGTAATTCAAAATTAAATTTTTTGCAAAATCTTTTTCTCAGTGAAAGACCCCATCCCCGATTTAATCTTGCTCCGAATGGAGAGTGCACTACCAGGTGCATATCGCCTGCTTCGTCGAAAAATCTTTCCAGCACCAGCTTTTTCTGACTTGGAAGAATTTCAAGCGCTGCTTTGGCAGTAGCAAGATAAGTTACCAATTGATCTGCTGCAGCCTCCTCAATTTTAACTTCATTCATCAGCCAGTCCATCGCTGATATCTTCCAGGCCGCACGCCCGGCATTTTCCGAATCTTCTTCCTGCGGTTTCAGATCAGACAGATCTCCCAGCCTTTCCGAAACTTCTTCTCTCAGTCTCGCCACAGCTACCGAAAGCTCCGCCGTGCGGCCCGGAGCTTCGCCTAGCCAGAAAGGCAAGGAAGGTGGTTGTCCTTTAGCATTCGCTACACGAACTTTCCCATTTTCCACTCTCAGGATCTGATAGGAAGAATTTCCCAGTTGAAAAATATCTCCCGGCAAACTCTCAATAGCAAAATCTTCATTCAGTGTTCCGATAAAAATATTTTCAGGTTCCTGCACCACATCATAATCAAAGTTGTCAGGAATCGATCCGCCATTGATCAATGCAGTAAGCCGCGATCCTTTGCGGGGCTTGACAATTTTATTTACTATATCATGAAAAATATACGCTGCTCTTCTTCCTCTCCTTGTAGTAAAGCCTTCTGCAAGCATACTGATCACTTCATCAAATTCTTTTCTGCTAAGGTCACGGTAAGGATATGCTCTTCGCATCAGATTATATAAAGCGTCTTCCTCCCATTCATCGGATCCTACTTCTGCCACTATCTGCTGGGCCAATACATCAATAGGTTTTTCAGGCATGATGATTTCATCCAGTTCACCTCTTCGTACGGCATCAAGGATAGCTGTGCATTCTACCAGTTCATCTCTGGTTAAAGGGTAGATAATTCCTTTAGGTGTTCCTCCCACACTGTGACCCGAGCGACCTACTCTCTGCAGAAAAGCAGCGATCGATCTTGGTGAACCGATCTGGCACACCAGGTCTACCGAACCAATATCAATACCCAGTTCAAGCGAAGCAGTAGCTACCAAAGCTTTTAAAGAGCCTGCTTTCAATCTTTGTTCGGCATCGAAGCGATGCTCTTTCGACATGCTTCCGTGATGCGCAGTGACAGCTTCGGCTCCAAGTTTTTCTGTAAGGTGATGGGCAAGTCTTTCCGCAAGCCTCCTGGTATTTACGAAAATAAGGGTAGTCTTATGCTGATTGATTAAATCCTCCAGACGGTTATAAATCTCCCCCCACACTTCATGTGACATTACTGCGGTCAGCGGTGAAGGAGGAACTTCCAGCGCAAGATTCATTTTTCTTCTATGACCGGTGTCTATAATTTTACAGCTTCTTTCCGCTTCTCCATTTCCTCCCATCAGAAAAGCCGCTACTTTTTCTATAGGCTTCTGTGTAGCTGAGATTCCGATTCTGGTAAGAGTATGCTTAGTAAGGTGCTGCAATCTTTCCAGCGAGAGAGAAAGATGTGAACCTCTTTTGCTTCCCACAACGGCATGTATTTCATCGACAATTACAGTCTGAACCGAAGAAAGCATTTTTCTTCCGTTTACACTGGTAAGCAACAGGTATAATGACTCGGGAGTGGTAACAAGAATATGCGGAGGATTTTTGATCATTCCTGTTCGCTCTGAAGGCGTTGTATCTCCAGTCCGGACACCCACTTTAATTTTAACTTCCGGATGACCGGATTTTTTTAATTCTTCACTTATCCCTTTCAGAGGAAACTGCAGGTTTCTTTCAATATCATTACTAAGGGCTTTTAAAGGAGAAACGTATACGACATAGGTTTTTTCTTCCAGCGCATTCTCACAACCCAGCCTTATCAGATCATCTATGGCGGAAAGAAAAGCGGCAAGCGTTTTTCCCGAGCCCGTAGGCGCTGCAATAAGAGTAGACTGACGTTTTTTAATTTCCGGCCATGCCCCTGACTGAACATCAGTAGGTTCGGAAAAATATTCCCTGAACCACTTACTTACAGATGAATGAAACAGATGAAGAGACATGGATTATAATTATCTTTAGGGGCGTTATCTTTAAACAAGATAAGAATTTTTTTAGTTTTTGAACAGGAGGAAAAGGTATGGAATTAGATAATGATCTGGTGCAGGTAACAGGAAGCATAGCTGGCTTTTTAACCACTGTGGCTTTCTTTCCTCAGGCTTACAAAGTATACAAAACCCGGGATACTCAGGCAATTTCGCTATTCATGTTTATTATTTTAAACATTGGCCTTAGCGGGTGGATCATATATGGCGTTATGCTCAAACAGTTGCCCATCATTATCCCCAATGTAGTTACCATGATCCTGGCTTTATATATTCTGGTTTGCAAGTTCAACAACCATCGAAAATCATAATCGTAATCGTATAATTTCCAGCACAATTTTTGATTATTAAAATCTGATTCTTATATATTTACCTATATTTTAATATAATATGAGGCTTCAGTACGTTTTACTGTATTTGGTCATATCTGTTCCCTTAGCCCTGTTTTCACAAGGTGATCATCTTACCAGTAATCCAACAGAGTACAATAATTTCATTGTACATGAACAGGATCAACTGGTAAACAAAATCATAGAATACAACATTGCTACTGCTCATAGCGACAATTATGAAGAGAATAACCTGAAGTGTGTAGAGATTTCGCGACAGCTTGAAATCTCGATTGAAAAAATAAAAGCCCTGCCTCCCTTTAAAAATGATTATAAACTACAGGAGGAAGCTCTTACTGTTTTCAGATTATATAAAGAAGCTTATGATATTGAGTTCAATGAGGTGAACCTTCTCAGAAAAGACAGGAAAAAATCATTTGAAGCTATGGAAAAATATTTCAAAGCCCTGGACAAAGCTGGGTACAAATTAAAAAACGGATCAGAAAAATTTATCAAAGCCCAGCAGGAATTTGCCAAAAAATATAAGTTGAGTGTAAAGCAAAGCTCTCCTAATCTTTTGGCTGATATCATTAAAGTAAATGAATACAGCCGGGGGGTATTTCTGGAATACTACAGGATATTAAAAAAAGATGAAGAGTTTCTTAATGCATTAAATACACAGGATGCCGAGGCTATGGAGCAAAAAAGAAAAAATATTATGGAGGGTGCAGAGTTATCCTTGTCCAACCTGGATAAAATAATACCTTACAATAACGATAGCGCCTACAAGGTGAAGGCCGTAGAACTGGTAAATTATCATAAAAGCCTTGCTCAGAATGAATACACTGAACTGATAGCCATTCTTAAAAAGCAAGGAAGAGCCAAGGCAGATGTTGACCGCTACAATGAAATAGTAAATACAGTAAATGGAAAATCGGAGATTCTTGTGAGTAATTTCAATAAAGAAAACAGGGAAATGCTTAAACGTCACATCCCCATGAATTAACTAAATAAAATACTGATTTATAGATAATTAACAATAACATATTACAGTAAAAATTAAAACTTTTTCTCCTCTGTCCTTTTCCAGACTACCCACAATTATTACAGCTTATCCACATAACTTATCCACAGTTCTCAAACTATTTGATTACTTCTTGAAATCCATTGGGTATATAGGTATATAAAGTCTTATAATTTGATTATTTTTGTTGGATATTCTTTATACAAAAAAGCATTTAATGATGCTAATAAGAAAATAATTACGATCTAAATTTGTATAGCAATTTTTCATCCCCCGGTATTCAGTTAACCCATTTATGAGAAAACACATTTACTCAAAATCATCAGGTTTTGTACTTTTCTGCTTTGTTTTATTTCTGCAATCAGTTTCATTTGGAGAAGGAACAAAACAATTACAACCAAACTCCGCAGTTCAGAGTGCATGGCTACAGATCTGGGATCAGAATGATGCCACCAGAAAGTTTATGACTTTCGATGCTGATAGTCTATACAGACTTAATATTAAGATTTGCAATATTGGTGAAAAAATTCACATCGGTTTTCAACAACCGGATACCAATGTCTTCTGGAGATTAATTGCACCCGATGGCTCTCAGGTTATCACTACCAGAAAAGTACCTAAGAGCGGACAGGCAGGATACATCAGTACACACGCCAGAGCTGTTGCAGGCCCTGTAGCTATCGTGGGAGCAACAGGATACACTTCGATTGTTCATACTCCCACCATGCTTGGGAACTATTACATACAATTCAATCCAAACTCAGCCACCACGATCAATAGAATAAAAACCACCTTCCCTCTTTTTGACATTACAGTCGAAAGAGCTTCAGGCGGCGCAGCGGTGTTGGGAAGAATATGGTCAAGGGCATGGGACCTTCAGTGTAATACAGGAACAAATCCTTTCAATACCAGAGTCTTCATATATTCAAAAGACAGTGTTGTTACAGCCATTGATTTTAATGGTATGCAGCCTTTTGGTTTCGTTATTTCTGCCAACTCTACAGGATGTACTAAAACAGGAAACCCCAATGCAGACAGGAGATCAAGATACGGAAACGTAACATATCCAGAATACCCGATATTCTTAAATGACCCGGATCAGTTATGTTTTCCAAGCACACCCTCATACGGAGCGCTTACAGACTCTATTAGAGTTACAGGTTGCGATCCGAGAAACCGATGTATCAATGTACCTGTAAACAAAGCGGGAAAAGTAGAAATACTCCTGGACCTGACAGCTCCGGTAGGTTTTAATCCGGGTACGCGGGACAGAATAATCGGTGCAAATGTCGTAGTTGGAAATAATTGCATTCCGTGGGATAGCAAAGATGGGTTAGGGGTACTTGTACCCGCCGGCGCTACTATACCGGTGGAAGTAAATTATTTCAATGGTTTAACTCACCTTCCTTTATATGATGTAGAACATCATGTTAATGGATACAAAGTAACTTTAATACGCCCTGCAGGTACGGCACCCCGAATGTATTGGGATGATACTCAAATTACCACGGGAACTGCATTAGATGGATTATCTAATTTTTCAGGATGCAACGTGGCAGGCGGATGTCACAGGTGGCAGAACAGAGGTATCAACGGAAATAACTGTCCAACTTGCCCGGAAACAATCAACACCTGGTGGTATGGAAATATTATTCAGGCTACTACTACTTACAATGTGAGTGATATCATCGTTGATGCAAACAGAAATAACCCTCCGGGTGCACCGAATGATACAACTGTTTGTACAAATACTGCACCGATCCAACTTGCCGGTCTTGTAAGCGGCTTTACTACAACAGGAATATGGAGTTCGACTACAGGTGGTAGTTTTTCCAATATCACTTCCTTAAACTCTACTTATACTCCTACAGCAGCAGAAAAAGTAAATGGAAACATAATCAAGCTGGTGCTTACTTCTACCGGCAATGGTGCATGTACTGCAGTCAGAGATACTTTAACAATCAGATTTGTATCTGGGCCAACCGCAACAGCGGGCAGTGATTTTGTGAGATGCAAAAACAATCCTAGTGTTACACTGGCCGGAGGATTCGGTGGAGCCACAGGAATAATATGGAGCGGAGGTACCGGAACATTCGTTCCCAATAACACTACTGCCAATGCACAATATACTCCGTCTGCGGCAGAGATTACAGCAGGCTCAATAACATTAACCATTACCACCACAGGCAATGGTATTTGTACACCTTCAAGCGATCAGGTATTGATTACGCTCACGAATGCTCCTACGGCAGCAGCCGGTATCGATCAGTCCAAGTGTAAAAACAATTCAGTTGTAAACCTTACAGGTACTGTAACCAATGCAACGAGTCAGGTTTGGTCTGGCGGAGCCGGTGTATTTTCAGCGCCTACTGCCTTAGTCACTACCTATACTCCTACTGCTGCAGAACTAACAGCAGGAAGCGTTACCCTTACTTTAACTGCAAGTGGAACGGGATGTAACAATGTTGCAGATCAAACCATAGTAACATTTACCGCATCTCCTGTGATGAATGCAGGGGTTGATCAGACTGTCTGCGCCAATAATGCTGTAGTCACTTTAGGCGGTACAGCCACAGTAGCTACAGGTGGAACCTGGACTGCAGTAAATGGTGATGGAACATTTGGCAATGCAAATTCTCTCAACACAACTTATACTCCATCTGCTCAGGATAAAACAGATGGCACAGTAACGCTTAGATTAACCTCAACAGGAAATGGAACATGTAATGCCGTTTCTGATGAAATGATTATAACAATTACTGCCGCTCCAACTCTGAACGCCGGAGGCGATTTAACTGTCTGTGGAAATAATCCTCAGGTAACTTTAGGAGGATCAACAAGTACGACTACAGGAACATGGTCTGGTGGATGCGGTACTTTTATTCCAAATGCAAATACCTTAAATGCACAGTACACTCCTTGTGCTGCTGAAATCTCCGGAGGAGCAGCTGCCTTAATTTTAACAAGCACCGGCAACGGATTATGTAATGCGGAAAAAGACACCATGATCATTGTAATCCAGGCCGCTCCTTCTGTGAATGCAGGTACAGACAAAACAGTTTGTGCCAATAATCCTACCGTAACACTTGCAGGAACATCGAGCGGGACTTCGTCTGTATTCTGGTCAGGAGGGGCAGGAATTTTTACTCCTAATGCCGGCACTTTAAACGCTACTTATCAACCAACAGCAGCTGAAATCGCGGCAGGAAGAGTTACTTTAACATTAACCGGAACACGTGCGGGTTGTAATACAGTAACCGACCAGATGATCATTACTATCACCGCTCCCCCGACAGCCAATGCAGGAGCAGACAGAAGCGTTTGTAAAAATAGTCCTGCTGTGACACTCAATGGTTCAGTGACGGTGGCCGGAGGAGGAACATGGTCGGGCGGAACAGGAACATTTGCACCAGGAGTCAGCACACTGACAGCAACCTATACACCTTCTCCTGCCGAAATCACAGCAGGAACGGTAACACTTACTTTAACTACTACGACCAACGGTACATGTAATGCAGTAACAGATCAGATGACGATAACGCTTACTGCATCACCGACTGCAAGCGCAGGTACAGACAAAACCGCCTGCAAAAATAATTCAACTGTGACATTAGCCGGATCAGTAACAGTAGCTGCCGGTGGAACATGGTCTGGTGGGACAGGAACATTTAATCCCGGCGCAAGCACATTGAATGCAGAATATACGCCTTCAGCAGCAGAGCTTACTGCAGGAACTGTTACACTTACCCTTACTACTACCGGTAACGGAAATTGCAACGCTGTTACAGACCAAATGATCATCACCTATACTGCTTCACCAACTGCCAATGCGGGTGTTGACAGGGCAGTATGCGCAGACAACCCAGCCGTAGTATTGGCAGGTTCAGTAACTGTTGCAACAGGAGGAGTATGGTCCGGGGGGGCAGGAACATTTAATCCTAATTCTACTTTAACACATTTAATGTTTTGATAATCAATAATAGTATAATAT
>JAIERY010000337.1 GCA_019746425.1 Cytophagaceae bacterium | reverse complement strand
AGCTGGATGAATCCCGGTTCGCCCGCGATGTAGCTAATTATCTTAAAACAGAACATTATGAGTTTATGGTTTCTGAAAAAGATGCCAAAGATTTACTTATGCATGTGATAGATCATTTTGACGAGCCCTTTTCAGATTCGTCAGCATTACCTACCTATTTAGTGTCAAAGCTTGCCTCCAGGGAAGTAAAAATGGTATTGACAGGTGATGGTGGAGACGAACTCTTTATGGGATATGGGGCATATTCCTGGGCTAGACGCCTGTCTTCGACAGGGGTAAAAACTTTCTCACCTTTGCTTTCAAAGATGTTTGCTTCCGGAAATTCAAAGTTTAAGAGAATTGGAAAAATGTTTAGCGCTTATAAAAAAGGTAAGCAAAAGTCACATATTTTTTCCCAAGAACAATATTTCTTTTCTGATTACGAAATCGACAAATTACTTATTAATAATTCAAACTATAGTATAGCAGAAGAATTAAATATCAATCAAAGAACGCTTTCTCCGGATGAAGAGCAGGCTCTTTTTGATCTTAAATATTATCTTAAAGATGATCTCCTTGTTAAAGTTGACCGGACTTCTATGTTTAATTCGCTTGAGGCCAGGGAGCCTTTGCTGGATTACAGACTAGCAGAATTTTCTTTCAACCTTTCTAAAAATCTTAAGATTAAAAATGGTGAAAGTAAGTATTTGTTAAAGCAGGTGTTATATGATTATGTGCCTGAAGATTTTTTTGATCGGCCTAAACAAGGGTTTTCAATTCCTCTTGCTAAGTGGTTAAGAAATGATTTAAAATTTTTAATAGATGATTATTTGGCAGTCGAGAAAATAAAAGCATGTGGGGTTTTTAATGTAGCTGAAGTAAGTTTACTTAAAAAACAATTTCTTGCCGGCGATGATTATTTGTTTCAGAGAATATGGTTATTGATATTGCTTCAAAGGTGGTTATTGGAAAGGTCATCTGAATAGTTGCTTTTATAGCATGTATTTTATTTTTTATGACGACTATTAATAGTAAGCCTCATGTGTTTTTCCCCAATCTGGATGCATTGCGGTTTTTCTGTTTTATTGCAGTATTCTTTTTTCATAGTTTTGCTACAAGCTATGAAAGTGTATTACGCAATCCGACATATGGCTTTATTAAATATGATTTATTTCGCAATGGAAATTTAGGCGTAAATTTCTTTTTTGTGTTAAGTGGATTCCTAATCACTTATTTGCTATTTGTTGAGAAAGAAAATTTGGGCAAAATCAGTATAAGGAAATTTTATATGCGACGCGTTTTGCGGATTTGGCCACTTTTCTATTTTTGTGTATTATTTGGGTTTTTGATATTTCCCTTTTTAAAATCTTTATTGGGGGGACAAGCTTCTGCAGAAACTGCCACGCCTATTTATTATATTTTATTTTTAAATAATCTTGAGTTTGCTTACAAAGGGTTGCCTGATTCATCGGTATTGGTAATACTATGGTCGGTTGCAATTGAAGAACAGTTTTATCTGGTTTGGCCCTGGATAATTCAATATATAAAAATTAAACAACTCCCATATATATTCATAGCAATCATCATTTGTTCATTCGGATTTCGATTGATAAATGCCAAGAATGAAATAATCCTTGAAGTTCATACATTGTCATGTATATCTGATCTCTCAATGGGGGGACTTGGTGCTTATTTAATATTTTATTCAGAAAAATTTAAACATCAGATTGAATCATTAAGCACTTGGTTTATTGTGTTTATTTACGCGGCTTGTTTTTTAGTGTTTTTTTTTCGCGCAGATATTTTCAGTTATAATGTTTTCCTGATTGCTTTTGAAAGGCTAATTATATCTATTCTTTTCTTGTTAATCATACTAGAGCAAAATTTTAGTCGGAACTCTATATTCAAGCTCCATGTTTTAAAAATCATATCTAAGCTAGGCCAATACACATATGGTTTGTATTGTTTGCATATGATATGTATTTTAATTATTGCCACAGTGCTTTCAAAATTAGGCTGGAATAAATCAACATGGCAGGTTTTGGTATTAGAAGGAGGAATATCTTTAGCGTTAACTATAGGGGCTGCATTGATAAGTTATCATTTTTATGAAAAAAAATTTTTAAAAATTAAAGATTTTTTCGCAGTAGTAAAAAAATGAGAAACTGTTTAGATATTACTGAAAGGATTATGCGGGTTATTTTTTAGAAATCAGACTTCCTGTGATTTTTCCCTGGGTGCTGATTTTTTTCTTTTATTTTTGAAACATAGGCTATCATTTGGATTCCTGCAACATAAAAAGGAATGCAAGGGATCTTATATCTCACCAAGGTGCCGAAATTATAACTTGAAATTCCAACAGCATAGGCAAATATCAAGGAAAATACAATGCAAAAAAATATAATATTTGTTGATGCTATGGTTTTAAAAAAATTTACAAATCCAGATTTGTATATGGTGGAAATAGTTAGCAGAAGGATAAATAATCCTTCTATAGATGCAATTAAGGCGATAAAATTGTGCGCTTCCCATAGGTAAGGCCTGAATAAGGTTACGTTTACTCCTGCTGGAAATGCTTTAAGTAAGCCAAATAAGGAATTGTCAATTTCTCCGAGTGAATAACTTGACCCTCCGCCGCTGGCATATATATATTGTCTGGTTATTTCGGATGTCGTTAAAATCTGATCGACAGTATATATATTAGAAACAGAGTTTTCGTTGATAAATTGTATAAGGAAAATGCTTAGGATGGCCGCGCCAAAAACAAATATTGGCGTAATGAATAACCGGATATTTTTATTGCTGATTTTATTTCTATAGTGAAGCAAAATAAGGATTATAACGCAGGAAGCAAATGATATAATGATATATGCTTTAACTATAGTAATTATATATCCGGTAATTATAATCCCTATAAAGTTTATCAGCTTGTTCTCTCCCTTAAAAAACAGGCCGTGAATGCAAGTGAATAATAGCGCCAAGGAAGCAAAGCATACTGTATCTTTCAAAATGCCGGAACCCCAGAAAAAAACACTTGGAATAAATAAAAATGCAATGGCAAATTGCTTTGAGAGTTGTGGGTAATAACTGCAAAATACAACATACATTTTCCATATCGCAAAAAATGAAATGAGGCCAAACAACATCGCAGTTATCAGATAACTTTGAAGGGTAAATAGTTGTAAAAAAGCAGCCATCTTAACGATAATATAAGAGCTTTCTGCATAAGCATACTCCATTGTCAATACATATTGCCAAAGTTCCGGCGCAAAATTTCCCGCTTCTGAAAACAACAGCCTTAATCCAACCTCTGGGTTAGAAAGCAGTAAAGAATTAATATACTTGCTATAGTTAAAATAGATGCAGGTATCTCCTCCTTTATAGTAATAATTATATACCATTGTTACTCCTACTGCACCTATTAATTTTACAGTAAGAGCAGGAAAAAAATATTTTTTTAAGGGAGAGTTTTTATAAAAATTGGCTCTTATTACGTAAGCGAATGCATACATCAGACATAGATAAGGTACTGCCAGAAGATATTCATAAGAGTTTATTAAATCTGTATGTATGTATGGTGGAAAGTACATCTCGGCAATTTTTATCTATAAGGTTAGTTCAATAGCCCATTTAATCAATGTCTAAATTCGACAATTATTGTATTATTTAATATAAAATCAAAAATTTTAAGTTTAGTATAATTGAATTTTAATTAAATTCAAAGCTATGAGCAATCCTATTAAATTAGACCCTATCGACAGACAAATTCTGGAAATCCTCCAGACCAATGCCAAAATCACCAATAGTCAGCTTGCTCAGGAAATTGGTCTTTCCCCTGCTCCCACTTTAGAAAGAGTAAGAAAGCTTGAAAATGCCGGCATCATTAAGAGCTATCATGCAACTCTGGATACTGAAAAGCTTGGCCTGGGAGTTTCCATATTTATCATGGTATCACTCAGCAGCCATAAAAAAAACCAGATCATGTCTTTTGTCGATAGAATAAAGCAGATACCTGAAGTGGTGGAATGTCATCACATAACGGGAACAGGTGATTTTTTATTAAAGGTGTTAACTAAAGACATTGCCAGCTATCAGGAATTGATTTTGAATAAGCTGGTGGATATAGAGGAGATCGGGAATATGCAGTCAATGGTAATTCTTTCTACATTCAAAGACTCTAAAGTGATGCCGATACTTTAATTGCCTTTTTTCTTTTCCTGCTCTTTAATTTTTTTCTTCGCTTCTTTTTTTAACTTCTTCAGCTCATCTTCACTGCCGGGCACAAACTTTTTTATTTTTTTATAATAGGCTTTGGCAAGTTCCGGGTCTTTTTCATCTTCTGCTATCTCCGCCAGGTTTTTCAGAGAATATAAATAGTAACCCTGGTCAGTGGCTCCGATCTTTTCTGCCAGCTGTGTTGACCTGAAAAAATATTCTTTAGCTTGGGCTTTATTGCGGTAACGATAAATATTTCCCAGAAAGTAACAGGCCCATCTGGCACTTGTCTCTTCATATCCGGTTGTGCCCGAATCAAATTTTTTTAATATATCAAGACATATAGGTTCAAGATCATTGTTCATGCTCATGTAAAAAAGTGTCTTGGCATATGTTCTTTCAAAGAATGCATTATCAGGATAATTTTCCCATAGATATTTAATCATAGGCAGGGCAACCTGGAAACTGTCCAGATCATTGAGGTAAATTTTTACGAGGTGATATTGCGCTTCTGTTCTCGTATAAAATGCGTTGTTGGAAACTTCCTGCAACTGCTTCAGTCCTGTGTTCTTGTCTCCGTTGGGAAAAAATAAAAGTATCGGTTTAAGAAGAGGATATTCTTCTTTTATCCATACTTCATAATAGTTATACAATGCTACACCAAATAAAAATTCAGGACTGAGCTCGTTGTTATCTTTAAATTCCATCAGGTGTTTTAAAGCATTCTTTCCTGCAAAAGTTGATTTTGCGTAATTATCTCTTTCTCCGTGAAGCTGTGCCTTAAATCCATAAGCGCCTGACAGAAAAAAAGCCGCTTCGATTTTTGTAGCATCTTCTTCATAAAGCTTCTCTGCTTTCGCAATCGAAGTATCCATGTAAGCCAGGAATGTATCGTCGAAATTTGTATTGTCTATATTGGGCATGATTTTCCACCAGGTGCTTAAGCCCATAAGGAAATAGGGAAGAGGATGTTCCGGGTATTTTAATTTAAGAATCTGAAATTGCTTCTCTGCCTTTTCAAATTTGAAATTGTACATGTCATTTACCGCATCGGTGCATTCCGACTGTACGCTCATATCCATTAAAAGCATTTTAGGGCTTTCCTGGGGAAAAGCCTTAAAAGAGATCAAAAACAGGAAGAATGCTAGGATTCTGGACATGCTGGTAATCAGTATTTTTTACTAACGTTGCCTCAATTTTTTTGTTTTGCATAAATTTAACAATCTATTCCTTAAATTCATTCAATGGAACTTTTAAAACAGCTTTGTCAGATTCATGCTCCTTCGGGAAATGAAGTAAAAATGAAACAGTTTCTTCTTCAATATATCGAGGAGAATAAACAGCATTGGAAAATACAGCCTTATATCGTGCATGGCGAGGAGTTCCAGGATTGTATTATGCTGGTTTTTGGAAATCCACGGACAGCCATTTTTGCCCATATGGATTCTATCGGGTATACAGTAAGATATAACAACCAGCTGGTGCCCATTGGCGGACCCAATTCAAAAACAGGGTACGCTTTATCAGGAGAAGATGCTCTGGGAGAAATAGTATGCCATTTAAATGTTTCTGAAGACGAAGAATTGTCATGTGATTTTTCCAGAGAAATTGAGCGCGGCACCGAACTGGTATTTCAGGCAGATTTCAGGGAAGATAAAGAATATGTGCAATGCTGCTATATGGATAACAGGCTGGGGGTATGGTCTGCCTTAAAAGTTGCCGAGACTTTACAGAATGGCATCATTGCTTTTTCCTGCTGGGAGGAACACGGAGGAGGTTCTGTAGCTTATCTGGCAAAATATATTTACGAAAACTATAAAGTGAAACAGGCCCTTATCTCAGATATCACCTGGATTACTGAAGGAGTAGTGCATGGGAAAGGGGCAGCCATTTCCATGCGTGACAGAAGTGTGCCGAGAAAAAGTTTTATCAATAAAATAATATCTCTTGCAAAAGAATCAGGTATTCCTTTTCAGCTCGAAGTGGAAGGCGCTGGTGGAAGCGATGGAAAAGAACTTCAGGCTTCTGCATATCCTTTTGACTGGTGCTTCATTGGAGCTGCAGAAGAAAATGTACATACACCAGATGAGAAAGTTCATAAAGATGATATCCGAAGCATGGTTGAGCTTTATAAATATTTAATGGAAAAACTATAAGGGTAAATTCCAAATAATAATTTGATGCCATTAAGTTAAGGAATATTAGTCAGGATTTTCTTTTAACTTTCTAAAAAGCAAAAGGCCCCGGAGTGGGAGCTTGGCAGAGTATTAGTCGTAACATCCTTGAAAACATTATAACTCAAATTTATGAAAAATCTTTTATCAACCGGAATAGACTTTCGGATAAAGATTTTGTGAGAGAAAGAAAATTTACATACCAGGATACCATTCTATTTCAGCTTTAGAAAAAATCGGGTTCTTATCAAACCGAGATTGACTCGTATTTTAATCCATTATCAGTCACTTCCGATTGTTTCCCTACTTCAAGCGCCTACGCTCAGCAAATACTTTTCTGAAAATGTATAGGTAGAACTTAATAAAAGCGCTTGTGATCAATTTTATCAGGCAAATAAATTCAAAAAATGGAGGGGTTGCCGGGTTTGGGGAATAGATGGCTCCACCTTGGATCTGCCAAATCATGATGAAGTAAAAGCTGAGTCTGGAGTTTTAGGATTTGGCCCCAAAGCAGACAGAATAAATTCATTGGCCCGCATCTCTTATATGTATGATATTTTTAATGGACTAGTAATTGATGCCAGGATTGCCGGGGTTCCGCCGATTCTTTCTTCCAGGGTGCTAATCATTATCTGTTGCCGGTATTCAGATTGATGTATTCCTTAAAATCTATCATTGCAATAAGTCTTTTATATATAGACGAATTACTGAATAAAATATTTTACAGAATTATAAGTTCAGGTTAAAATCAAATACTCCCATCCGTTTTTCTCAATATCCAGTTCTTCCTTCCTCGCGATTTCATCTATAACCACTTTTCTGAAATGCCAGCAAGTCTTCTGTCGCATATCTAGGGCTTCGGATAATTCAACGGAAGTAATCTTGCCATGGGTGCTATAAACCAGATAAGTTATATAAAAAGCTTTTTCTACAGGGAATTTAATTCCATGAAATATAGTGCCTGAAGTAACTGATTCATTGTATCCGCACTTGGTGCATCGCCTGGATAAAAATCCCTGTCCAGGTATATATTTATTGTTATGACATTTTTTGCATTCATAATTTCTCTGCCATTTTAATTCTTCCAAAAATTTAAAGCAGGAATCTTTATTAGGAAATATAGAATTGAAATCTTCAAACTTCACCTCATATTTCAATACGCGGGCTTTTGCAACTTCCTTGATATCCGCTTTTAATTTGTAATTGTCCAGATCAAGAATCCTATTCATTTCATTAATCTTGTCGGCCTGCTCTTGTAATTTCAGATTAGCTTCCTTCACAAGCGCATTTGATTCATGTAGTTCCTTTGTTCTATCCCTTATCTTAGATTCAAGCTCTCTGTTGACTTTATCTTTAATCGCTTCCTTTTCTTCCAATTCTCTAATAAGCATTTCCTGGAGTTTCTTATTTTTTTTCAATTCGCCTATAGCAATACGTTGTGATTCTTGTTTTTCTTTTTTCTCTATCCCGAGCTTATCACTTAGAGCATAAGAAAATACAATGGCCTCAAAAAGAATCGCGAAATAAAGAACGTGCATGGTAAACTCATTGGTAGGAAGAAGAAGGTTAATCCACAAGTAATAGATTATAAATCCAGCAACCAGGATGCTAAAACCCAGAATAAAGAATCGGGCGGTTTTATGCCCGGCAATAAATAATTTAATAGCTGAAGTATAAACCAGCGAAAAGATTATTCCAAACATGGTAAGTTGAATACCTTCCAAATATAGCACCCATGGAGTTTTGTTTAATAAAGAATACGCTATATGAATAATCAGTACCGCATTGATATACAAGTTAAAACGCGGGAGATTTTTAGAAATATTTAAAAAACTCTTGGCATATAAGACAAGACAGACTATTAATATATCGCGGGAATACTTGTAGATAATATCGTTCAAGAAGGGATACTCAGGCCAGAAGAAAGCGAAACCGGTGAAATCGACTTTTACGGAATCAAAAAAACACGCTAGTATATAAAGTATGTAAAAAAGGTAAATCTTATCACGAAGGGAAATATAAATAAACAGGTTATAAAGGATCATTAATAATAACATAAAATAATACCCCCCATACCAATAAATATTTTTCAGAATGTTGTTTATAAAAACAGGATATGACTTTATACTGAAAACAAAGCTCTGATAATATTGTGTTTCCAGTCTAATATAAAAACTCTGAACTCCATTATGCAGCTTAATTTCGTAGGTGGGATTTTTATAACGGATTTTTCTCGATGAAAAGAGAGCGGTAGAACCAACTACTCCGTAAGATTTATATATTCCCCGATCCTGACCGAAGACTTCTATCTTATTAGCATAGGAATTATAATGTTCGAGTACCCACTGAGCATTTGGAAGAGAGCCGGCCCTTACTACAATTCGTATCCAGTAAACTTTAGTTTCCTTTTCCGAAGAAGGAACCTGTGAAGAAAACTTATTCTGAAACGATTTTGATGAAACCTGATGAATAGAAAAATTTCCTTCACGATCCAGTAAAAAATCCATGGAGTTATTCTGAACAAAGTAATCCGCCTCCTCCGAAATATGGATAGTATCGGAAGAAAAAGTAAGAGTTCCGGATAAGACACTTATTGAAAGAAAGACAGTTTTCAATAAGGCAATACTATCAAAAAACGATCTTGTTTGCATTGTCATACAAATGACTTAGTGTAAATATAACACTAACCAAGATGAAAACCAAAAAAATCTGCGGTTTAAACAACTGAAAAAATTGATTTGAGAGGTTAAGAAAGTAACTTCGGAATTTAACCTCCTTTTTTCTTATACGAGATATCTGTTCAACATTGTTTTTTTAAGGGGCATTGTTTGCCAAAAAGTGGCAAAAAAATGATTTTAACTACTTTTTTAATGCGTTTTTCCCGCCTAAAAAATATTTAATAGGCCCCTCATGCGAGCAGAATTAAATAAAAATATTTGAAGATATTTTTGCACAAATCGATACTTATTGTATTTTATACACTAAGTAATCTGATAAACCACCAAATACCGTAATTATGAAAACCATTATCCCTATACAAACTAAAAAAGCCTTTTCGGCCAAGATTCAATTGAATTATGACAAAAATTCATATGATATACTCCATAGAGGAAACGAGAATCTGATAAATATATACTGCATACAGAAGACTCTGGAAATACTGGAAAAACAAAGGAAGGAGACAACGGAAAGCTTTGAACTGGATTTTCTTATCAAGGCGCTGAATGAGGAAAGAACAACTCTGGAAAAGCTGCCGCCCGCGCAAATTATTCCTGATAACCGAGATAAGAAAAAATTACTTTACTCTTTTTTATCGCTTTTACAGGATCACAAATTTAATTATACAATAGAAGAGAATATTATAAATGAATTGTCTGAAAAAGGTTATGAAATCTTCAACATTATTATAAACGGCGAAACGATATTGGTGAAAATAACCAAGACAAAAATTGTATTGCGGGCCTGTATTGACAACAAAGTAATTCAAAGTATGACTTTCTGGGAAGGTAGACTAATAATGGGATTCGAATATAAAGTTGAATCAATACTTAAAGCTCAGAAAAAACAAAAATAATTTTCAGATCTTAAAACAAAATATAATATGGTAAAGCATACTTCTATATTCATATTTTTACTAGTCGCTTGTTTACATGCGGCAGGACAAAATTATCCATGGCCACAGGATGTAACATACGCTTTTGGTTTTAAACCTTCGGCGGAAACACAGGCAAATATGACTACACGTACGAGGAACGACTACAATCAATGGAAGGTAGATTTTGTGACTACGTTAAACGCGGGAGGATTCAGCAGAGTGAAATATCCGCAGGCAAGCAATTTTCAATATACCGCTTCAGAAGGAATAGGATATGGAATGCTGCTTGCAGCATACAGCGCTGATAAGACTCTTTTTGATCAGCTTTACGGATACTTTAATATAAAGAAAAACGCGAGTGGAATGATGAGGTGGTATACTGACTGGAGTGGAAATTCCGGCGGCGGACAAAACGACGCGGCTACAGATGGAGATGAGGACATCGCTTTCGCGTTGATTGTAGCGCATTGCCAATGGGGCAGCGCAGGGGCTATTAATTACAGACAACAAGCGATCACGCTTATTAACAATATTATGACTTATGCGGTAGATCCTGTTCCGGGAAGATTAAAACCAGGAGATGTTTATGGAGGCCCCACTTGTGTGGATCCTTCCTATTTTACTGTCGCTTACTATCCATACTTCGAGGCGATCACCGGAGATAACAGATGGACGACCGTGAAAAATTGGTGCTTGAATTATTTTAATTCTTACGAACATGCTACCTCCGGGCTTTTCAGAGACTGGAGTGACGATACAGGAAATCCTCCTTCCAGTTGTGCGGGAAGTCAGTCAAACTATGCTTATGATGCCAGCCGAATTCCGTGGAGGCTTGCGACCGATTACTTGTGGCATGGGACTACTATCTCGAGAGATGCGGCTAGAAAGATGGTAACGTGGACCCGTACTTCCGGACCTATAAGCGGAAATGCTCTCAACTTCAGAGATTGTCTCAACTGGGATGGGAGCGGAAGTTGTGGGGGAAACTCTAACAATCCTATTGTAGGCGGAATGGCTGTTGGAGCAATGACACTAGATAACACTGTTCCCGCCAATGTTACCTGGGCAAATAATTTATATAACGAGAATGTTGCCAGATATGATGACTGGTTTTACAACCGCACCATGAGGCTTTTATATTTATTTCAGCAAAGCGGAAATTTCTGGCCTCCGTCGTGTCTGACTTCCCTACCGGTTACACTAATATTTTTCTCAGGAGAAAAGAATAACTCCTCTGTGGCTCTTCATTGGTCAACCTCCAGTGAAATAAACAACAGCCATTTTGTTATTGAAAGATCAGAAGATGGAGTAAATTTTCACGCAATAGGAAAAGTGGCAGGAAATGGAAATAGTAAGAGTACGATTAATTATTCGTTTACAGATTATACTATTCATGAAGAAAATTATTATCGGTTATTACAGATAGATTTTGACGGGCAAATCAATTACAGCGAAATTATTTCTGTATCATCTGATAAAAAAGATATGCTGATATACCCCAATCCATTTTCAGGTTCATGCAATATAAGAATTGAAGTCCCGGCGGATTTTGAATACTCCTGCATTATTTATGATTTGAACGGCAATGAAATAAAAAAATACCGGCATCTTGCCGACTACGAGCTTACAATAGGTAGTGAACTTGCGCCTGGTATTTATATGTGCAGGATTATCTGCGGAAATAATTCTCACATAATAAGAAGAATTAATAAGGTTGGCTATTAATTTTTTTATTTTATTTATCTTCCCACCCTTATATTAAAAGATATTGTCGCTTACCTAAAGAAGTAATATTAACAGGCATTGTACCGCAATAAAAGGAGAAATGTTCCCGTCATCCTCGCGAAAGCGCAATGTCGTTGAGTTAAGGTTTGTGGTAAACATTCCACAATTAAAAGACGCAGTACAATCTTTCAGTGGTTATTAATTAATTGACATTGCGCTTTCGCGGGGGGGGCGGACACGTTGATCTATATCTTAGAGCATAAAGTCTGCAATCATTCTAAAGAATGGAATGCAGAAATTTTAATTTAGAAGATAAAAAAAACCGGAACTCACATCCCGGCTTTTAACCCTCTTATCTAAATTTACCTTACCACTAACAACTCAGATCTGGCACGAACGCCGTCTACGAAATAATTAACAGTATATACTCCAGGTACAAAAGCAGACACGTCGAATTTTTTTTCACAGGAATTCATTTTTCCTTCTGAAATAATCGCTAATTCCTTCCCAAGTATATTGGAAACGGTGATCTTTACATCTGCCGGTGAACTAAGATTTAAATCAACTATCACTTCACTGTTTGCCGGATTCGGATAGATTCTGGAATCAGTAATCAGATCATCTGCATTTCTGACACCAAGTGGTGTATTGCCGAAAGATATCCAGTCAAAAACAACATTTCCAGTAAATGCGGGAGCCACATCTTTGTTAAAAGTAAGAATAGCGTTTGAAATAGCCGCAGGATCCACAGCATCACCCTGGTAATCTATCAGAGTATTGATATTAAACGCATAAGTGCGAAATACATTGTCACCAGGGATACTTTGTGTCACAGGCGCACTATTGGTCCCGTCGCCACCTGAGTCTTCCAAATCCACACCTAGCGTAAGAGCAGCGCTGGATTTAACACGAATATATACCTTCGTTTGGCCTGTCAAATTCAGGGTAACTGCCGCGCCGCCGCTTTCTATCTGAATAGCATAACACTGATCATACACACCTGTTCCCCCAACAGCGTTTAATGCCAACTGATACTGGCTGAGGGTGGGCTTGGAAGGCGTAGCTTTTGAAGTCAACGCATTCCATGGATAGGACCAGTTCATAAAATTGGCATTTCCCGGATTCAGATCGTCCGTAAATTCTCTGGAATAAACTTGCGCAAATGAATGTAATCCCAATACATTTACAGTTAAAAAAAGTAGAATTTTTGCTTTCATATTCTTATTGTTTAAGGTTTATAAAATAATTTTCATATCAATGCCCTTATGAGGAAGCGAGAAGGTCCCGCTCTTAATAATTTTTCCTGTTTTGTCTACTACTTCATATTGATATTCTCCCAGGAATCCACGGATTTTGAAAGCTCCTGTAGCATCTGGTTTCTTTTCTTCCTTCGTCCACCACTTATTGTAGATTAGATCCTGCCATACTTTAAGATTAGGTTTCGCGGTCCAGTTTTTCCTGTACATCGCTCCATTTGGTCTCCAGTGTCTGCCTTCCCAGAATCCCCATATCATAAAACCTGAAGTCTTTGGGTGACTGAAAAATGTGGTCATAAAATCACGGGTGTATTCAGCTTGTAACTCTTCATCGGTAATGTCAATATCAAACTCGGTTACCTGCAGCTCAGATGCCAGCTCACCGTATCTGTCAAGCAGCGACCATACCTTCTGAGGTGATGTAAGCTGCCAACCGAAGTGTCCTTGAAATCCTATACCATTAATTTTCGCTCCGTTGGAGGTGATATATTTAATCGTATTATAATAATGATCCTGGTGCAGTTTGTTATTTCCTCCGTCGCTGAGAATTCCAAAATCATTGATGTATAATTTTACACTGTCGTGAGTCATGGCATCGGCAGTTTTAAACCATTCCACCATCGCTTTGTCTCCCAATAATTTTTGCAGATCCGTATTGGTAAACGGTTCGTTCAGCACGTCCCACTCTACCAATCTTCCCTTGGTCGCTTCCAACTCTTCCTTCATGTGATCTAATACTGTTTTTCTAAGCTTAGCGGTATCTTTCTGATAATCTTTTAAAAACTCAGGTAACCATTGCCATGATGGCCATACCAACGTGTGTCCCCGCACAGGAATTTTATTACCGCTAAACCAATCCAGCGCTTTGAAAGTTTGCTGCTTGTTGAACGGATCCAGCCATTGGGGCCACTTAAGATCATTTTCCAAAACCGCCTTATTAAAATTTTCCCTTATAACAGCCTGATACTTTTCATTTCTTAAAAGTTCATTCGCGTCGACAGCTGTACCGAAACCATAAGCATGCTTCTTCATACTAATTTTTACCGTAACATCCGGAACCACTTTACCTGACTTATCTGTTACTAAAAACTTGATATCGCCCTTTCTGTATTTTTCTATATTGGCTTCCGCCTGTTTGCGCCAGACAGCGTCGGGTTCTCTTCCCGCGTAAGAATATTTTGTTACGGGTAAGTCCTTTATAGTTTTGGCATCGGTAAAATTGATAAGCGCTGCATCCGCGATCTGAATAGTCTGCTCTTTTATTCCAACCTGGAAATTCAATTGTGCTTCACCCTTCGCGAAATTTTTCTCCGCTACAAACGGAATGTAAAATCTTTGCCAGTCAACGCCCACACTGAAATCTCTTATAAGAGACTTTGCCCAATCCGGACCGGCTTTTTCAAAAATGGCAACGCCAAAAACCTGTCCGGTTTCATCTTTTGATTTCACACTCTTCGCCATAAAAGTAAGTAAGAGGACATCGCCCTTCCTTACTCCGCCCTCGTTCTTAGCGCTAAGCTGTATGTCCCATGGATTTCCGGGAATCTCCAATGTAGTGACCTGCAACGCTTCTTTAAATGTTTGTCCGGTTACAGCTACTTTCTGAAACTCCGCTTTTCCATTATTCTGAAATTGAAAAGTCGCTATTGAAGCGATTACCTCTCCCCCGCCGGTAGGAATATTTTTATCTGTGCTCTCGAAAGGATTCAGTTCGCCTCTTTCAAAGTTCGCGACAGGCGTTGCTTCAACAATTTCCGAAGGCTTAGGAGCTCCTTCTTTTTCAAATCTTGTTTTTTGAGGAAGCGCCGTCAATGAAACTTTCTTTTTATAATTTACTAATCTTACTTCCGCAAATTGCAGCACCTGCTCTTTTGATCCCACTCTGAAATTTATTTTCGCTTCACCGGCATTGAAAGTATTTTTAGCATCAAATGGTATGTGATACCTTTCCCACATATGCCCGATCTTGACTGTTTCTTCCAGTGACTTATCCCACTCCGGACTACCTTTTTCAAAGAGACAAACAACGTCGCCTTTTTCCGCTGAAATACTCCGGGCGTAAAAAGTCAATAAAAGAATATCTCCTGTTTCTGTTTTTCCTGTTATTCCACTGCTCACCTGCAATTCCCATGGATTGCCTGCAGCTTCTGTCACATTGATTTGCAGAGCACGGGTAAAGGCTTCACCCTGCACATTCACCATTTTAAGATCCGCGTTACCTGTGCTTTGTAATTTCTGAAAACTGCTGAGAGATCCCAACATGTCTTCTCCTCCGGCAGGAATATCTGTATTAAGATTTGCCTTTGAAACTCCGGCAATGGTTTTATCTTCCTTGCTGCTTACAAGCCTGCTGGGAAGCGACTCTAATGTTTTGGTTTTTTTATAATTGATCAGCTGCACATCAGCTATCTCTATGGTTTGAATATTTCCACCTATCTGAAAGCTTAACTTCGCTTCACCCGGCTGAAAGGAATTTTGCGAGACAAATGGAAGCGCGAACTTGTCCCATCCGGTATTGATAGTAACTTCACTGGTTAATGATTTATCCCAGTCAGGACTCCCTTTTTCGAAAATGCAGTTGATGTAAGCTTTTTCGGCCGTAACGCTTCTGGCAAAAAAAGTGAGAAGAAGAACATCCTCTTTTTCTATTGGCAGCAAGGTAGGTGTCGCTATCTGTAGCTCCCATGGATTGGAAGAAGTTTCGAGTGTCCTTATATGCTGAATGCTGGTATAGCTTGTTCCTTCGGGGCTCACACGTTTCACGTCTGCCTCGCCTGAGGACTGAAGTTTTAGGAAATAGCTTTCAGTACCTACAACCTTCTCGCCTCCGGCTGGAATGGGAAGGTCGTCAGCTTTCACCTTTTCTTTCTTTTCATTCTGAGAAAAAGAAAAAGAGTAAAAGAATAATAAAGCGAAAATAAAAATGGAGCCTTTCATATGTTTATTATTTGTTTGTGATTACAATTTTACTATTAAAAATAATTCCAGAATCATCCTTAGCGATCAAGTGATAAACTCCTGTTGTCACAGCAGAGATATTCAGCATTTATTTTACTGATCTGCAATATTACTCTCAACTTTTTCATATGCATAAATTTAACAACTTAGTGTATAAAATACAATAAGATAGCTCATGAAACAAAAGAAATCGCAGCTATTTTTTTTAGAAGCAGCGTTTTTAATATCTATGGAATAAACCTATTTAGGCGTTAGAAAAACATCTAAAATTTGCTGAAAACGAAAATTTACGATTGATATGAAGTTCCGGCTAGTCGTTTAAAAACAACTACCTGAGCTATTTGGCATCTGAGCCGAGTATTTAATAATTATAGTACACTCCACTATTCTATTTTACCAAAAGAAAATCAGCTGACCCTTACGAGTAACTCTTATTCATAGGATTTCATCCATTAAAATTATAAATTGTATAGATGAAGGAAATTTCATTTTTTGATGTATCAGTAATCGCTATTTTTTTTCTGCTTATATTTTTTGTAGGATTTCTATACTCAAAATCCAGGGCTACTGTCGAAGAATACCTGGTTTCTCCCAGAAGTACAGGATGGGTAGTTCTGGGCCTGGCGGCTTTTGCTGTAAATACATCCAGCTCTACATTAATGATCATTTCAGCTTCCGCCCATTCTTCGGGAATGATTATTTTCAATTATGAACTCACCGGGATAGTGTGCTGTCTGATATTCGCCTTTATTTTCGGACCTGTTTATTTCAGAAATAAAATCAAAACCATACCCGAGTATCTGGAACTAAGATTCAACTCCACCACAAGAATCATCTTCAGCGCCCTTACCATTCTTACTCACATTTTTACAAAAATATCCATTTATCTTTTCGCCGGAGGAATATTTCTCCAACAGATAACCGATATGGATATTTATTCCCTGATGCTCTTCATCACTATTGTCACGGGCATTTACTCTATTTTAGACGGACAAAAACCGATCATTCATACTCAGATGACCCAGGCAATATTTATTTTAACAGGAGGAGCGATACTGTTTTATTTTGTTATCAACGCGGGCCAGGGGTTTGAAGATACGCTAGGCAAGGTAGCTCCTGCGAAGCTGGATTTAATAAAACCTGCTTCGGATGCAGAATACCCCTGGCCCGGTTTATTTTTTTCCCTTTTCATAGTAGGGATCTGGTACCACTGCCTTGACGCAGAAATGGCGCAAAAATTTTTATCAGGAAAAACTTTGCAGGATTCCCAGGCATCGATCATTTTTCTTGGGTTCCTGAAATTTTCCATTTTATTTATTGTGATCGTTCCAGGTATTTTCGGATCTGTTCTTTTCCCGGAAATCTCTAATGATATTATATACTCGGGGGTATTTCAAAAAGTGGTACCGGAGGGATTAAAAGGTTTTGTGATCGCGGGTTTTCTTGCGGCCTTGATGTCCTCGCTCTCCGCTTCATTCAATGCCTGTTCGGCTCTATATACTTTTGATATTTATAAAAAGCTTTATCCGCACTCCCAAAATTTTATTTTAATAAACATAGGAAAGATCGGCACTATCGTAATTGTAATTTTATCGATGAACTGGATCGTGTTTATAAAATTTCTTCAGCACAATACTTTCCAGTTTGTCGCTTCGGCGTTCTCCTATATGACACCTCCTATTGTCGCAGTATTTTCAGCAGGAATTTTTTCAAAAACAGCCAGTCCGAAAGCCGCTACAGCCACTTTAATTATCGGAAGCATTATATCTTTTCTGATGATCATGATTCAGGTGGTGGTAAAGACTGAAATTACCGGGAGCGATATTTTAACGCCCATTGTAAATTTTAATTTTTTATACTTTACTGTTATATCTTTTTTATTTTACCTTGCCCTGATTTTTATCGTATCTTATTTTGATACCCCGATAAATAACAGCGGAATTATGGAGGTCACATTAAACTCCCTTACCTGGAAGGAATCGCTGAACTCATCTAAAATTAAAGTGGCGGGAATACTACTTTTCATAATAGTAACATTGATTTATATTTTGCTACATAAAATCCGTTAGAAGCTATTTCCGCCGGCTGAAGGGTATTAGAAGAACGCAAAGTCGTCTCTCTCTTATATGTGAAAAACTCTGTATCCTTCTGCGGTTAAAAAAGCTTAGCCTGACCTTTAGGGGGATTTAGGGCAAACAGAACAGGCTAAGAAATGTTAAAATCATCAGATACCTCAGAATTAACCGTCATTGCGAACCCTTTCCTGTGATAAAATTAAAATTACTTGACCTTAATCAGGAAAGGGTGAAGCAATCTGTCCGACTTTTCTGTGTTTTTATTCCCTTAATCACTTTAAAGCTATAGAAAAAGGAGGATGCGTTTATATTCTAACTATATAAATCAATAAAAATCATACTACACCACATACCGTAGCGACCTCAGACATCTTCTCAAAAACTTTGGATCACAAAGAAAGTACAGGGGCAGTTTTACTTCAAAATATAATATCCATAAGTTAGTTTATAATCAAACCTTTCATTCTATTGAGGAAGCTATTGCGAGAGAAAAGCAGATAAAAGAAGGATCAAGGAAAAAGAAAATAGCTTTGATAAATGAAATAAATCCGGAATGGAAGGATTTGTTTGAAAGAGATGATCTCTAAGCTAACGGATTGCCTGCCTGTCGGGCAGACAGGCTTCGGGCATTTCATTATTCCAATATTCACGAATTGTTTACATATTCTTCCTGAAAATTTTTCATTAGCCCTACCAATGACGCTTTAAATTTATGTCGTGATTTTTAACATTCTTAGTCTGACCTTATATGGGATTCAGGGGTATTAAAAAGTCCCGACTAAGCCGGTACCTTAAATAAAGAATAAGGACAGTAAAAACAGTAATTAATGGATCACTACTTTTTCGGTTACCACATGGTTACCCGCCATGATGCGGATAATATACATACCCGGAGCCAGGCCCAAAGTAGAAATATCTCGTGTCACCGAACTTACCTGCGTTTCTTCAAGAATGATTTGTCCTGATACATCGATCATGCTGATCGAAGAGATCATCTCTTCGCTGAAGTTCACCACACGGATGGTTTCTCCGCTTAATACCGCCGTAGGCACTACGTTAATATCGTCGCTTTCGCCTAAGCTTACCACTTTGATCGCAGACAAATGTCCTTTGCCATCGAAGTCTACCTGGTTGAGCATATAATAATATTTTCCTTCCTGCAGACCTTCGTCTGTGAACAAATAATTTTGCTGAAGCGAAGTGGTTCCTGATCCTTGTACATACCCTGCCGGAACAAAGGTCGCTCCGTCGGTGCTTCTTAATATCTCAAAGTACGCGTTGTTCTTTTCGCTCGCCGTAATCCAGGTGAGCAATGCGGAGTTAGGCCCATTCCGCACTACTGCAAAGGAAATGAGTTCTACTGGTAGAATTGTCGGTGTGCAATCCATCAACTGCGATGTCCTTCCCGGAGAAGTGCCCGTGCTTGTTCGGGTAGCGGTTACACTGTTCAACCCATGTGGAGGACAGGTTCCGCCGCCGGTCAATGGCGCTCCCGGTGTACAATATCCGCCGGCGGGGATCGGAGTGGGGTTTCCGGCAGGAGGATAGCTCCATTGCGTACCGGAAAGAATTCCGTTCCCTAAATATTGTTTTGCCTGACATCCGCACTCGTCGTCGTAAAATACTTCTACTATATCACCAGCTCCCACGTCTCCGACCGGCGTGTTGGCTACTGCGATGCCAGTAGCGGCAGTCATCACAGGAGGAGTCACCAAAGGCCCTGGAGACGTAATTGCTCCATTGGCTCCTCCCATGAGCATAATGGCGAAGGTTGTATTGCTTCGCTCAGCGGTAGTAGAACCATTACAGTATATGCTATTCCTTCTGATCTCTACCTGGTCGGAAGCGTCGACCAATACTCCTATGCCTGCATTGCGATAAATTAAATTTGCCTGCAGTGCCCCTGTGCCGCCGATACGGTTGCTGCTGCTTCCGCCAGATGCTGTTATACCGGTGCCTGAATAATCGGTGGCATACTTTGTATAATTTCCCTTGATCGAAAGTGTAATCGTATTGTTGTATACCAAATTCCCGGTGGATCCTCCCGGATCTCCTCTTAAATGGATTCCGCATTTATTGGAAGTAAGTATATTGCCTTGCCCGGTTATGGCTCTACCGATTTCATTAGTGTTACTACCGGTCTGAGCGCAAATTCCTCCGCCTTCGTTTATATTTGTTTTAGCCAGAGGTGTATTGGTAAATCCATTATCATGAATATTATTACCTATTATAATATTGCTTCCTCCTCCGCCTTGCATGAAGACTCCCCAGTTGTTAAAAGCTATTTGATTATCCTGCACCAAAACCAAGCTGGTACCTGTATGCAACCCCACACCGTCTTGATTATTTCCTAACTGCGTATTGGCGGCATCCCTTCCAATATAATTATTTAAAATCTGCAAGCTGGTACATCCGATCAGGTGAATTCCATGGAGCTGACCTCCCATATTGCCATATCCGTTACATCCGATTATATTATTCTGAATAATGGTGGCCGCACTATTGGTGTTTTTAATAAAAAGACCGCTACCTGAATTTCCCAAACAGGTATTGTTGGCTGCGATTCCCACTCTGTTATTAGAGATCACGCAAGCAACGCATCCTGCTTCTGCCTGAAGGCCCGGACCTACTACCGTCATTGTTCCATTGCCTGAAATAATATTATTGCTAATCGTATATCCTGAAGCTGCGGTCTGAATAAAAATCCCGCCATCCTCATTTCTGCGTCCTGTGTTTCCTGTAGCATCCACTCCGATCCTGCAATTGGTAACAGTCCAGTTATTTATTCCCGCGCCATCGAAGAAGATCCCAAATCTGTTGAACCCGCCGATTGTGCAATTATCAACCGTTCCGCCT
>JAIERY010000223.1 GCA_019746425.1 Cytophagaceae bacterium | reverse complement strand
CTTGGTAGATGATTTATGTAAGAGCTTTAATTTTTCACGGTCTTTCTCAATATTGCCGGAAATCTTGATTTTAAAATCAGTAAAACCCATTGCCAGGTATTTCTCCAGCTGCGCAGTAAATACTTCAATGCCTGAGTCTCCTAATATCGCAGAATATTGAAATGGCTTCTGAACAGGAGGAAGACCTAATATATTTTCTATGCTTTGTTTATTTTCTTTCGCCATCAGGTCTAGCAGCGCCAGCTCTATCGCGCACCAGGCCGCAGGATTCTGGTCGATCGCTGTTTTTTGATAAAGCATCCATGATTTTAAATCATCGATATCATGAACCTGCTCGATGATAGCATCTTTATGTTTATTGAAAAATGTAAAAGCAGTGTCTGGCGATTCATTCGTGACATATTCTCTCGGGCACCCTTCTCCATATCCTGAGGTTCCGTTGGCAGAAACAGCTTCCACCCATATGCTTTGAGTAGCAGCACGCTCAGCGCTTGAATGTTTGAAGCTTACTTTAAAAGGAATATTTATTTGCTGAATGCTGAGGTCGCGCAGATTCATAATTATGGTATCAGGTGATTTTCGAAAGAGAAGGAAAAATCTTTTTTAGGTAATAAGGCGACAGTCTTGAACTGCCCTTCCTTTTGTCCTTTTTCAAAGCAATATTTTTTATATTTTTCAAAAGTTCCTTTCTGAAGGCGATACACCTTCAGCGGTTTCAGTCTTTCTCCTGATCTTTTGCTTTTGTATTCGAGGTTCTGATGACATAAGCAATCATCAATAGTTTTGGCTAATTCGTCTTTGTGAATGGACGAATCCAGGTCTGCTTCTAAATACAATTCATATACATGTGCCTCTTCATCGCCCAGCATCTGGTAAAATACAGAATGGAACTGATAGACTTGCTCGGTATCGGCAATGGCAGATAGCACCTGGCTCTCGTATAATTTCTCCCCGGTAATATTGACTACTCCTTTTCCTTTCTGCACAAATTTTATAGTCGGTGTGTTTTTGAATTTTCCGGTGACCCGCACAATGTCATTCATATGATAGCGGTAAAGCCCGGCATCGGTAGTGATGAAAATATAATATTCTTTATTCGTCTCCAGCCGGTCTATTGTCAGGAAGTCCTGTACATTGTTTTCCCATTTTTCTTTTTCGACAAATTCAAAAAAGTTATCCCGGAAAGTGAGTACGCCTTCATTGGTGACACCGTCAATGGTCACGGTTCCTCTCACTTCACTGGATAAATAGCCCAGCTCAAAAACGGTAGTATCGGCAGGGAGTTTTATTTTAATTTTATTCAAAGCGATGCCGCAGCTCCCACCGGTCCAGGTAGTGACGATTTTCAGGTAAGGCCATATTTCAGCAAAGCTTATTTCATGGTGTTGTTTTTCCAAAATATACTGGAGCTCATCGGCTCTCTTGGGATTGGGTTTGAGTCCTTCTGAAATGGCAGCTACTATTAGCGGATTAATATCTTTCATGAAACTTGCCGTTCCTTTGCGGATATCTTCCAGCAGGCTTTCTTTATATTGTTTTATCACCTCCAGCATGCGCAGAAAGGTAGTAGGGTTTGCGCTGCCGAGGTAAGTAATATTTTTCTCTGCCAACGCAAGCCTGAGGATGATATAATATTTCACCGTATAATCGGCGATCTCGAATACTTCATAAGGTATTACGTATTTCGAGCGTGCAATCTTCGGCATGTTTTTATATATGAGTCCGGATGCGGAACCGTAAGGAGAACCGGTGGAAAGGTATCCTTCAATAGCAGGACTCACCAGTCCGAGCAGCTTCCCGTAAAAACCTTCGGGAGTAGTTTTATATTGTATATAAGAAAATATATTCTGATTTCTTTTAATATGCTTCAGGGTAGAAGAGAGTATCGGGATGTACTTGGGCGAACCTGTGGTGCCGCTCGTCTGGTTGTACATCACCGGGAATTCTGCGCTCAGCAAAGCTTCTTTTGTTTTTTCCTGTTCTTCGATGAATGGACGTAAATCTTCATAGCTTTGTACCGGTACGGATTTTTTAAATACTTCGTAATCGGTGATGTTGCTGAACTGATATTTTTTTCCGAAAGCAGTAGACTGATTTTTATGAATGATATCCTGCAATAATTTTTCCTGGTAATGTAATGGATTTTCAGCGGCTTTCTTCAGCGGCCGGTAAACCGACCACCCCATCATGGCCATTCGTACGCTCAGCAGCCAGTTGATGAATATATCTTTGAAGGAAAGTAAGGGTAATTCTTTTTTATCAATGCTGCCGATGAAAGGCGTTTTCATCTGCGAAGTAAAATCCAGGGGATAGTTTGGATTGATCAGTCCGAGCTCGCCTACATGTTTTTCCTTTGGTAGAAACCTTGTTCCGAAAAGTACATCCCATATAATAGTAGTGTTGCTGTAGTTATTATTGGACTCTTCAATTTTTCTGGAATGATGCCAGCGGTGAAGCTCTGCGCTGCTGAAGATGTAATTTAAAAATCCATACTTCAGCTGGATGTTGCAATGCTGAAAAAATCCATTCACAGCGAAGAAAAGAAAATACATGGCAAGTACTTTTTCATTGACTCCTATGAGCATGAAAGGAAAACTGTCGATGAGAAACTGCAGCGATCTCTCGATAGGATGGAACCTGCCTACATTGAGCCAGTATAATTTTTTAGGAGAATGATGCACTGCATGCAGCCTCCATAGATATTTGGTGTTATGACTGGCACGGTGCATCCAGTAACGAAAAAAATCTATGATGAGCACCATGATGATTCCCTGTACCAGCACGGGTAATTTATGCGGCCAGATTCCTTGAAAAGTTAAATGAAAATGGTTGACCGTTTTCAGCAGCACGTATGCAGTGAAGAAAGTAAGGAACTTGGAAAAGATAAGCTGTATGAATACCATGAAGAGCATATCATGTTTTACATCGTTCTTATCTGCTATCCATTCTTTTTTGTAAGGGGTATAGAATTCAAAAAAAGTAACGGACAGGCCTGCAAATGTCAGGGGAATGTAGGTGCTCAGGATAAAATGAATCTCTGTCTGCAGCAGCAATAAATAAGTGCATACAGATATAATCATCGTAAATGGGAAAATTAAATATGGTAATACTGCTGTTTTAAACGCATTCATGGTTTTCTTTTTAATATGGAATTACCGGTAGTATAAGCTGAGAACTATAGATAGCACCCGTGTATATTTTCTGCTCTGCTTTAACTCCTTCTTTTTCATCGAAGTTATTTCCTCCCGTATTATAATTTAATGAAAATCTCGGATAATTGGAAGAAGAAATTTCCAGCCGCATTTTATGTCCTTTCAGAAATACATTGCTTGCAGGATTCAGCTCAATTTCTATTTGAGTAATGTTGTCTTTGCCGGGATAATTTTTTCTCACTGCTCCTTCGCTGATATTATAAGCAGAGCCGTCAGGATATACATCGATTAGCTTTGCCATAAAATCGGTGCTGATGGTGTCCGTAGATACAAATAATATCAGTTTGATTTTTCCTGTCACTTCCAGGTTTTCTTGCAGTGCTTCTGAATCATAATGCAGAAGGTCTTTTCTTGTATCCAGCTCATTCTGCATTTTTGTTCCTGCTCTTGCTCCCAGTACAGCTCCTCCGATGGAGGGCAGCGGCTTGGCAGGATCATAAGTATAGGTTTGTGTATTTGCCCGCTGAAACGGAATGGTATCTATCCTGAGTGCTTTCGAGGTAGCATCTGCGCCCAGGTACCAGGAAGTATATCTGGTTCTTTCCAGAGGGAAAGAATTTTCATAACGCCATTGATTGATTCCCATGACGAATATCTGCACGGGGGGATTTTTTTCTCCGGAGATCTTTTGAAGCTGCTCATCATACCAGGGTATGGCAGGCGCAATGCTGGACAATCTGTAATTCCGGTCTTCATACCCGTTGGGCATAGTGACGGTTTCGGCATGTGCCCATGGCCCGATGATCAGCCTGCATTGACTGGAAATATTTTTATCAGCATACTGCATGATGTCTTCAAAGTCTTTTACCTGTGAATTCAAAAAAGGATCATACCATCCTGCCATCATGAGCGCCGGCACTTTTAAATTTTTTGCTCTATCAATGCCATCTACTTTTTTCCAGTAATCATCAAATGTGGTATGGGTAACCCAGTCATTAAAAAAAAAATATCTTCTACCACTCTGCTGTCTGCTTCCAGCATAGTTCCCTGGTCGTAACCATTCCGCAGTATCTTATACTTCATCGGTGTATCTTTATCCGAATGAGATCTGGTTGCCCAGAACAAAGCGGTTTCGTAGGCGAAGGTGCCGCCTGGATAAAACATCCGGTAATTGCTGCTGCTGGATATCTGCGTGAACATTGCTTTCAATCCAAGTGAATCCTGGTCGGATAATACCCATTGTGTGTATCCGAAATAAGAACCTCCCCACATGCCTGTTTTTCCGTTATGCCATGACTGCTGGTTTAACCATCTTAAAGTAGCAATGCCATCTTCACGTTCGTAAATAAATGGAATGTGTTTTTCTTTGGAGTGAAATCTTCCGCGTACACCTTGTATCACTACATTATATCCTCTCTGCGCCCATATCCTTCCCACGATATTGGACATGAATCTTCCTTTGAAATTATTGTCGAGCGGAATTCTCACAAGAATAGTAGGAGCAGAGCTTAACTTTTTTGGTTTGTAAATATTGGCATACGTGGGCTTGCCGTCATTCATGGGAATTGCTACCTTTTTTGTAACCGATACTGTATATTCTGCTTTTCGCATTTTCATTTTAGAAGCAAGCATGGAAGGAATTAACTGGCAACCTGAGATCAGCAACAAGGTGATGATATAAAGCGAATTTTTAATTGTATTGCCGTTTTTTTCAGAATGAACAACCATTGTTGTATGCCTGCTGTGATAAATTCCCAAAGTGATCAAAAATGAAGCCAGAATAATATGAAAGAGGATAGGAATGCATCCTCCGAACCATCTTTCATCAGGATATAGCGACATCCTGATAATATACCTGATGACCATGGAAAGCGCATAAAGACTTCCCAGTATCAGATATCTTTTTCCATGCTTTTTATTTTTCAGTAACTTTCCCCTGCTCATGCGAATGCATGTATACAAACAGAATGCTATGATCAGGAATTGAAAAAATACCAGCACGGCATAAGGGAGTGTAGCGCTATGCCATTCATCGAAATCCGGTAAAAAGGAAACAGGTGAAAAATATTGAAGCAACTGCGAGCTTACACGGAAGCAAAAGAGTAAAAAAAGAATCCAGAGAATAATACTGTAGGGTTTATTTTTCATGGGAGAAATAAAAAACTGGGGGAAATCTAATTTAAAAAATTTTGTGAGGATGAATTGCTTTGATAATCGAATATAAATATAGTAAAATATATCAATTTATTGCTTAATGTGATTTGAAATAAGTATGACATACTCTTCGTTTTTTCTTAAATTGAAGAACAGAAATTCTTTTTAATCTTGAGCACAGAACTGATTACAGACGAAGAGATTTACAGGAAGGTGATACTGGAAATGGTGCCGGCTACAAAACGTTTTTTATGGATCGGTACGGCAGATATAAAAGATCTCTATGTAGCGAAAGGAAAAAAGATGGTTCCTTTTCTTGAAGTGCTTTCTGACTTACTCAATAAAGCAGTAGAGATACGGCTTGTCTATGCCAAAGAACCCGGTCCGGCCTTTCGAAAAGATTTTGATAAATATCCCAATCTCATCCACGGCCTGGAACAGATGCATTGCCCGAGGGTGCATTTCAAGACCATTATTTCAGATGGTAAGAAAGCATTTACAGGAAGCGCCAATCTTACCGGTGCAGGTGTGGGCGCCAAGAGCGCCAATAACAGGAATTTCGAGGCAGGCATACTTACGACAGATCCGATTTCGGGATCTTATTTTTAGCTATATATCTTCTGGTTGTATCAATGTATGAACCTTCGTTGATCCAGGTACGCTTAGAACTGTAAAAATCATTCATGTTAAAAACCTCTATTGTTCCATAGGGAGTAAAATAGAGCCTTCCTTCAGCGTATATTCCATGTTCTGTTTCTCCCTCTACTGCCTGGGTAAAGACAACAGGCTTCGGATAAAAAGGCAGAGAGGTTTTGGGATAAGTAACCTGAAAGACATACTGCATCTTCGAATTTTTCTTACAGTTCTTATGAGCAGGAGACGTGTTGACAAGCTGAGCCTGACAGCCTGAAGGAAGCTGAAGGGTTGGATTCCCTGATAAAACAGCATCCTTTTTAAAGCTGACTTGTATGTGCAGCATGAATTTTCCGTTTGTCATCGGATGTTCCTTGCTTTTAATCTCTGCTGTGGCAGGAGACGAATCTCCTGCTTTTGACATGATGACCGAAAGCAAAAGCACTAAGCAAGTAAAAAATGATTTCATAGGTTTGTGTTAAGGGTTTATTGATTGATAAAATGTCTTTTCAAATTCCAGATCTGTCCGTTGAACAGCTCCTTCCGTATAATTCCTGTTTTTTCCGAATGGAATATTTTTTTAGGCAATCGATTGTCTAAACTTCCCGTCATTTCAAACATCTTTACCTTGTAATAATATTTGTTTAAAATTTCAAGGGAATCGTAATAAGCCGTATAAGTAGAACTGATATTATCGTTATATTTATAAACAGAGCCAGTATCTCTCTTGCTGAAAAATGGAATATTAACCGCAAGAAAATTTGATTTAAATCTTATGTAGCTAAAGCAGGGACGTCCAATAGGCAAATGTGCCGCATTACCGTCAACAAAAAAGGTATCCAAATGAAATGAACTACTATACCTTAGTGTAATCCTTTCATAATCATTCTCAATGCTGGGTTGTTTTTCAATATCAAGGATCTGACTATAAAGATATACACTATCTTCCCACCCCATTGACTCATGTTCGTATACCCAGTAACTCCCGTCCGGGTAGAACATATAATCCTTAAATTCCTGGTCGAGGTAGGTAGTTGGCTTGGGTTCCTCTTTCTTAGGTGGACAGCCGAAAAGAAGAAAGGATAACAAGATGTATGAGTGCTTGAATAGTTTCATAGTAGATATTTTTAATCTTATGCCTGATTAATAAAATGCCTTTTCAAATTCCAGATCTGTCCGTTGAACAGTTCCTTCCGGATAATTCCGGTTTTTTCTGCATGAAATATTTTTTTAGGTAAGCGGCTGTCTGAACTTCCCGTCATTTCAAAAACCTTTACCTTGTAATAATATTTGCTTAATATTTCAAGGGAATCATAATAGGCTGTATAGGTAGAATTGATATTTTCATTGTATTCAAATACATAACCAATGTCTCTTTTGCTGAAAAATGGAATATTAACAGCAAGAAAATTTGATGTAAATAATATATTGCTATAGCACGGGCGACCTATAGGCAAGTCTCGTGCATGACCAATAATATGAAAGGTATCCAGGTTAAACGTACTCCCATATCTAAGTACAATTCGTTCATAATTATTACTCAAATTGTGCGGTTCTTCGATGGCAAGTAATTGGCTATAAAGATATACACTATCTTCCCATCCCATTGATTCATGTTCGTATACCCAGTAACTCCCGTCCGGGTAGAACATATAATCTTTAAACTCTTGGTCAAGGTAAGTAGTTAGTCTTGGTTCCTCTTTCTTGGGTGGGCAGCCGAACAGAAGAAAGGATAACAAGATGTATGAGTGCCTGAATAGTTTCATAGAGTTGTTTTTATTTTATGCCTGGTTGATAAAATGTCTTTTCAGGTTCCAGATCTGTCCGTTGAATAATTTCTTTTTCATAACTCCTGGAATTTTCAGGTAAGTTATCGCTTCCTGATATAATACATAGAGTACTTTTACTTGTTTTAAACCAATTTATATTTACTGCTTACAGAATCTTCATTCACCCAATAACTTTTCATGGGAAAGAGAGTATAATCCTTAAATTTCTGATCTATGTAATATGTTGGCTTTTCTTCTTCCTTTTTACAAAAGATAATCAAAAGAAGGGGAGTAATAATAAAAGTTAATAAAAGGAATCTCATAGCTGTATGAAAAAAACCTTTTTAAAATTAAGAATTTCCTATCTTGTTCACAACGGACTAATTGAAACTTAATATTGGAGAAATTAAAATTTGCATTTTTTTTAGTTTTTAATTGAAAATAATGCCATATAAGCTTTTTGATTGTAAGAATAACTATGGAAAAACTATTAGGAAATCATAAAAAGGTTATAAACTTTGCGAATCAAATCATTGTAATTTCCCTATCCTATATAGTAATGAAAATTTATCAGAATAACGGTACGGTTTTGAAAGTACCTCTGGCAGACATAGACAGCATCACTTATGAGCAGGCAGGTATGGCTACTCTTGGCACGGAGAATATTAACAATATTACTTCTGGTTCTGCACAGGGCGGGGGAAATATTTTTCTCGATGGAGGTACCCCTATAACACAAAGAGGTGTTTGCTGGAGCACTTCTCCCAATCCGACAATTGCCGATAGCAAAACTGTAGACGGAAATGGTACAGGTGCTTATTCCAGTCTGCTTACAGGTCTTATTGCCGGCACTACTTATTATGTCAGAGCTTATGCGACTAACAATGTAGGAACAGCTTATGGAAATGAGGTTAGTTTTACCAGCACCGTAATGCCTGCCACTATTTTGATTTCTGATTTTGATGGAAATGGTTCATGGAAAACTTTTCTGCCGCTTGGATTAAGCCCTAATGCTGATTCGGATTCTGCAGACAATACAAACGATCCTGTACCTCGAGCCTATGCAGGATCAAAATACTGGAAAACATCAGGTACCAGCAGCAACTGGTACCTCGAAGGTATGGAAGTGAATGTTTCATTTACTTTTGATTCGAATGACTCTATCGTATTTTATGCACATAACTTAAACAGTCCGAACACAAAAGTATTTGTGCAGCTAGATAAGAAACAAATTAATGGCAGCGGAGAAGTTTTCTCGTTTGAAATACTTCTTCCTGCGAGCAACTCGTGGGTGCACTATGCAGTTGGAGTTGATCAGTTAGCAGCATGGCAGTATCACCCAAATTATAATGATCCTGCTGCAACTCATGTTTACTATCCGAGCCTGGCAGCAGTAGACAAAATGTGGTTCCTGGTAAATTCGGTTGCAATGTCCGAGACCATTGAAGTTAACTTTGATAACATTCAGATTATCAGAGTCCCTTAATTGCAAACCTATAACAGATGTAGATTTATAAGATTTTGCATACTTACAGTTCTACATTAAACTTCGGATTATAGGACAGGACAAATAATCTCTTGTAATACTTAAGGATATTGCAACCTGTCACTATATAAATCGTTTCAGCTCTGGGATGTAATTCATAAACTATTTCAGTTTGATTACATAAGTCTTTTTTTATTACCCCTCCGTATATCAATTAACAGAATGATGAAATCCCTTCATGAAATTAAAATATCGCTGTTTCAGCTGCTGCTTACTTTTGCAGGTCTGTGCACGATCGTGGTTCTGTGTTTTTTTAGTTTTTCTTCAGAGAGCGCCGCACCTGTCTCTCTTGCTCCGGTAAAAAAGAAAACAGTCAGCATAAAAATGGTGCCGGAGAAAGCGGATACGGGTTCTTTACAACGCTTGCTTTTAACCATTGATGCAATTGCCAACGCTCCCGAACTCTCATATGGCTCATTTGGATTTTCACTCGTGAGCATAGACAGCCAGCAGGTAATTGCTGACTATAACAGTCATATCAGCCTGGTGCCGGCTTCTACCATGAAAATAATTTCTACCGGAATCGCTCTTTCGAAACTGGGGGAAAATTACCGCTATGAGACGAATTTACAATACGAAGGAGAAATTGATCCTGCAACCAGAATCCTTCATGGAAATATTTACATCAAAGGAAGCGGCGATCCTTCTCTGGGTTCAGATGTTTTCGGCGGTACGGATATAAAAACCATAATCGCATCCTGGACTGCTGCTATTAAAAATCTTGGAATAGATTCCATAGATGGCGCCATTATAGGTGATGCAGAGTATTTCGACCATGATCTCATTCCCGGAGGATGGGCCTGGGAAGATATGCAGAGCAGCTATGGCATCGGTCCGAGCGGACTGGCATTCAGGGAGAATGTGTATGATGTGAAAGTAAATTGTAAGGGAAGCAATGTATATGCAAGCACTTACCCTCCTGTGCCGGGAATTGTGTTGCATAATCAGGTGCAATATAATGCAGCCGTCGCGAAAAATTATCTCTATGTAGCCGGTGCACCTTATCAGAATGAACGCATTCTTTTGGGAGAAGTAAAAGGCAATCATAAAGAATGCAGCAATATGCCTGATCCTGCTTTGTGCTGCGCTTATAATTTGCTGCTGAATCTAAAAGCAAATGATATAGGAATTAAAGATTCCTGCACGACTGTGTTCAAATTAAAACTCCAGGGCGCCTATGGGAAAAGGGAAAGAAAAAAAATCCAGAGCACACTTTCTCCTCCTCTGTCTAAAATTGTTAACCTCACCAATAAGTACAGTAATAATTTTTATGCCGAGACACTTTTAAAAACACTGGCTGCCAAAGAAAAAGGTTTTGGAACTACCGCCGGTGGAATTAATATAGTGGTCAATTACCTGAAGGAAAAAAATGTAGACCTCAATGGTTTTTACATGGCAGATGGCAGCGGACTCTCCCGTCTGAATTCCGTTACACCGAAATTTCTCACTGATATACTCGTGCTTTTTGCTGCCGATAAAGCAGTGTTCAAACCATTTTATAATTCACTATCCGTCGCAGGAGAAAGCGGCACTTTGGAAAGAGTAGCGGTGGAAAGCATAGCCGAAGGAAATATTCACGCGAAAAGCGGTTCAATGAGCAGGGTGCAAAGTTATGCAGGATACGTCACTACGAAGAGCGGGCGCATACTTGCTTTCTCTGTAATGTTGAACAACCAGGCATGGGATTATATGCAGACAAGAGCTCAGCTCGAAAAGCTGATGGTGGCCATGGCTCGCCTGGATTGATAGTATCTTTCCCAAATTATTGTTCCTGAAAAAACAGGATTTTAATGTTAGCAGGATCATTGCAGATTTGTCCCGACACTAAAGAAGTATAAGAATATTTTTAAACTCATTATCCTTATAATTATTTACATTCGGCAAATTAATGCAGTACTTTTTCTGAGTACATGTCAGCTGCTAATTTCTGTACGATGAACAAAAACGCATCCAGTTCGTGAGATATAGCAATATGAACATATGGATCAGATGAATAATCTTTAATAAAATGCAGTAAAACCTGTTTACGGATAGTATAACCTATAATGATATCCTGGGCTGCTAGCCTATTGTCATTTAAATAAGATAGTTTTTTTTGTTTTGCCATGTCGGCTGCTCTGGTAAAACCATCCACCCCTTTTTCTTGTGAAAGATCTTTTAAAAAATTTTCAAGGCTTTTTTTGAAAATGTTCTGTATTTCCTGTTCATCCGATGTAATAAAGAAATTTAAAAGAGGCGGGTAGTTTTTTCTGATCAATTCAATGTTCAGAAGGGCCATTTCCTCGCTACGCTTATTCTGTAACAGGTAAGAGGCGTATTCTTTCAGGTTTTTAAGATTGTCTATTTTTGAAAGCATAAGGCTTATTTACCTTAGCTTTTTATGCGAAGGATATGCAATTTAAACATTGATTATTTCAGAAATATGAAATATGTTATATGTTTATTTAAGATCAGATAAACATCGATTCCTCCATGTGGAGAGGGATTATGATATAGTAATCTCTTAATCAGTCATGTTTATTACATGATAAGTACGTCTCTCAATCAGTAACTGTAAGTCTTTTTACATTTATACCTGTCAGTAGTTCTTCCTTAGATTGTCAGATAAAACTCTGCAACAGTCTTGTATTTATTGCTATTGAGCTTTCTGGTTTCTTTGGTAGCATTACCTGCAACGGCGGTAATTAAATATGGCGAATTGGGATTGCAGATCACATTCATTGCAGCAGCTTCTGCTTTTCCCCCATGCAGTCATAAGCGTTGCCATATTCAAAAAAGGGAAGTGGAAAGAGGTAAAAGTGTAAATATGAAAGTTTACTTTCTCGTCATTAAAATAATCTCGTCAATTTAAGTAAATATTTAGCAGACATTGTACAGTAAATGCATCAACAAAAGTGTCCGTCATTCCCCTGCACAGGGGAATCCCGGACTTTTGCATTAACTTTGACTGAGAATAAGTTTTTAGCTATGTCTGCATCCAAAGGAGGTTATGTTTATATAATGTCTAATAAATTAAGGACAGTTCTTTATATAGGCATGTGTGCAAATCTTGTAAGCCGTGCTTACCAACACAAAAATGGACAAGGAAGTGATTTTACTAAAAAGCACCAATGTTCTGATTTGATCTATTATGAATTTTTTGAGGCAATTGAAGAAGCGATAGAAAGAGAAAAGCAATTGAAAAAATGGCGAAGGGAGTGGAAAGAAGATTTGATAAAAAAAGTTAATCCAACGTTAAAGGATTTATATAATGAGATAGATGGATGCGATTAGTTAAGATTGTGCAGGAGTTGGGGATTCCCCTGTGCAGGGGAATGACGGTTACTTTTGTTATTTGTTTTAGAATAATATGTCTACGATTTACTGATAATGTAGTAATTGTATTTTGAAGAATGGGCTGTTATGCAGGTTTAATACTTCCTTCTTCCCATCACCCCTTGCCCTCCTGACTTTTCAGAAGTCGCAGTACCATCATTGTTCAGCTTTTTGATTTTGTCCTCAGTGCTTATTCCTTCCAGCACCTGCACATTGATTCCATCTGACAAACCGAGTTTGATTTTTCTTTTTTCAAATTCCTGCGGAGCTTTTTCTACTTCCACATAAGGCATTCCGTTTTCAAATTGCACCAGTTTCTCGGAGATGGCCAGTGCCTTTTCCACTTTGCTGAATACAATATCTGCCGTAGCGCTGTAACCTGCCCTGATGAACTCTTCTTTGGGTAATTGCACGGAAGCTCTTATTTCAAACTGAATGGATCCTTCCACATCTGCACCTTTAGGCGAAATAAATTCCAGCTTCGAATGAAAGGTTTTTCCTTCGAGTGCGCCAAGGGTGAGAATAAGATCCATTCCTTCTTTTACCTTGTCTACTTCCGATTCATCAATTTTTCCTATGAAGATCATGTCGTTCATGTCGGCAATAGAGGCAACAGTAGTTCCTTCATTGAAAGTATTGCTTTCTATCACAGAGCTTCCTTCCTTCACGGGAATATCCAGCACCTTGCCGCTTACGGTCGAGTACACTTTGGTATTTCCCTTTCCTCCTTTTTTAGAAGACCCTTCTCTGATCAGCTGTAAATTATTTTCTGCGGCATCAAGTTCCTCTTTGCTGCGTTTGAATGCAATGAGCATCTGGTTATATTCCACTTCAGAAATGATTTTATCCTGGAAAAGTTTTTCATTTCTTTCCATCTCTCTTTTCCTGTCTTCAAAATTTATCCTTGCCTGGTTTAAGCTGGTTTCGGCGTTATTGAGAGAAACCATGTTGGGAATGATGCGGATCAGTGCGATCAGTTCGCCTTCTTTGATAAATTGTCCGGGCTCGACATAAATTTTTTCCAGTACGCCGGAGACCCTCGGCTTGATGGCAATCTCTTTCCTTGGAACTATAGACCCTGTGGCGACGCTTTTTTTAACAATGTCTGTATAGAATGCTTTTTCTGTTTTAAAGGTCTCGACCGGTGTCTGCGATTCCTGGTACAGATAGACCAGCGTCCATATAAAAAGTCCCAGTATCGCTGTTCCAAAAATGATATATAATATTTTTTTCATCTCTTTTTTTTATTCTGCCCGTAATGCTTCGATCGGATTAATATTTGCTGCTTTCACTGCAGGAAATAATCCTGCCAAAGCTCCTGATATAATTAAAATTAAAGTAGCCAGTACCGCTGTGTTAAAATCCACCTGTGGATTTTTAAAATAAGTGTTTTCTGCGCCTTCCATCATGCTCCTGATCAGGGATATCGCACCCACTCCGGCGGAAAGCCCGAGGTATCCGGCTATGGAAGTGATGAAAATGGATTCTGTAAGAATCAGGCTTACGATAGATATTGGTGTTGCCCCCAATGCCTTCCTGATACCGATTTCTTTGGTTCTTTCTTTTACAATGATAAGCATGATGTTGCTGATGCCTACGATGCCTGCAATGATGGTCATGATGCCGACACCCCAGATGAATGTATTGATGCCGTTGAATAATCCTGTAAATTTTTTAGTTTCTTTCCCCGAGTTCCAGGCGCCGATAGCGCTTTTATCTCCGGGGGCTACATCATGACGGGAGGCCAGGAAGCTTTTTACCCGCAGCTCCAATTCTTCAGGATCCACCCCATCTTTAGGACAGAGGCCGAAGCCATGCACCTTGTTCGGAGCATTGAAAGTCTGCTGAAGTGTAGAGAGGGGCATAAAAATTTTTTCGGAGTCGTCTCTGCCTGATCCTCCGGGATTTTCTACGAGGAATGTTCCTATCACTAAAAAATATACACCTTTTATTTTTATATATTTTCCTACAACTTTTTCTTTTCCGAAAAGCACTTCCGTTACTCTCGATCCTATCACTGCCACTTTTCTTTTTTCATCCACATCTTTCTGATTGATAAATCTTCCCGATGTAAAAGTCATAGGCCTGATATTATTCAGATCAGGAAGATCGCCGCTGGCTCTGAAAGCGCCATTGTTTGTTTTATAGCTAACAGAAAAGCTTCCCTGAAGATTGGTGCCAGCATTTAAATATTGAATTTCAGGGACTTCTTTTTTCAGGGCATAATAATCGTCATTCGTAAAAGAAATATATCGTCCAGGCTTAAGACCTTTGTGCGGACTGGTTGTTCTGCCTCCCCAGATCCACATGGCGTTCTTGGCGAGATTGCCAAACATACTGAACACACCATTCTCCAGTCCGCGTCCTGCGCCCAGTAAAAGTACGAGCATAAAAATTCCCCAGAAGACACCGAACGCCGTAAGCAGCGTGCGCAGCTTATGCTTGCGCATCATTCCGAAAATTTCCTGCCATTTGTCTAAGTCAAACATGTTTTAATCTTTTATGATCACTCCGTCTTTTAGCCTGATAATTCTGTCGGTCATAGCCGCAACTTCTGTTTCGTGTGTCACCAGCACTATGGTAATTCCTGATCTGTTCACCTCTTTGAATATTTCCATGATCTCATGAGAAGTAGCAGAGTCAAGCGCTCCGGTAGGCTCATCGGCAAGGATCACTTTGGGTTTGCCGATCAGCGCCCTGGCAATTGCAACTCTTTGCTTTTGTCCCCCTGAAAGCTCCGACGGCAGGTGAGTGGCTCTGTCCTGCAGGCCTACTTTTTCAAGATACTCCATAGCGATTTTATTTCGCTGTGTCCTTCCTGTTTTCTGATAATACAAAGGCAGGGCAACATTCTCCAGGGCATTTTTAAAGGAAAGCAAGTTAAAAGACTGAAATACAAATCCCAGAAAGCGATTGCGGAAGATGGCAGCTTTCGTCTCCGACAAGTTCCGGATCAGCGTATCGTGAAGAATATATTCTCCTGAATCGTAATTGTCCAGGATACCCATGATGTTCAGCAGCGTTGATTTTCCCGAGCCGGAAGATCCCATGATGGATACGAATTCTCCTTCCTTTATATGGAGATCAATACCTTTCAGCACCTGCAGATCGGTGTGCCCGGTATGATAGCTTTTATTTAAATTTTTAATTTGGATCATTTGGCTGATGAATGCAATTTAGCATTAAAAAGAATCTTTTCTTAACACTAAAAAATGCATTTCTAAACAACTAATTTCATGGGTATTGTATTGCTGCAAGACCTATGAAATAGGTTTTATTGTTTTCCACAATGGATGGTAGGAGGACTAAATTTTCAGGTTGAGCATCATCTTTTTCCAAGGATAAGTCATATACATTATCCGAAAATAAACCAATTTGTAAAAGAGACCTGTAAGGAGTTTAATGTAAAGTATATAGAATATTCTTCTGTTTTTAAAGCATTCAGATCTCATTTGTCTCATCTTAAAAAGCTGGGTAAAAGATCTGTGACATAAAATAAAAATGCGGGCTGTTTCAGCCCGCATTTTTATTGAAAGTTTTTTATTTTTTTGCATCGGGTGTATTGCCCTGCATTTTGGCGGCAGTATCCTGAACTGAAGTAGTATCACCGGCGGGGCTTGTCGGATGGGGATTATCGAGATTAATATTCATATCTCCTGAACCATTTCCTTCCGGGTTTCCGGGTTCTCGATTATTTTCTTTACAGGAAAAGATTGATAATGATCCGAAGATCAACAAAGCATACATAAATTTCTTATTCATAATCTCTTGTTTATAGGTTTAGTACCCATAAAAGATTTCTTTCCAGCAATTAGTTGTGGGATAAATACTAAAAAAGAAAAATAATATACGGATTACAGGCAAGCTTCCCGCCAATCTATCTACAAAAGGTATTCAAATTCATTCCAAAAAGAAATTTCATTGCTTTCTAAGCGTACCGCTATTGCTTTTTTACTGTGATTTTTTGCGGTCAGAATGTAAAAAATAATGGCAGATTTTTTGTAAATATTTGTAATAAAGCTACTATATAATACAAAACACGTATACCTGATTTATGAAAAAATCCATTTTGGTTATCATCACCTTGTTTTTATTAGTAACGCTCTCAGGACAAACAATTTATGCTTCAGATTCTGAAGTAAAAAAAGTGAATGGCCGATGGCAGCTGTGGGTGGATGGCGCTCCTTATACCATAAAAGGCGCTACGTTCGGGAGGCCTTTTACCAAAGACAATATTGGAATTTTCATGCGGGATCTCAGATCTATGGGTGTCAATACCATACGTACCTGGGGTACGGGCAAAGAAACTCAACTGCTTCTTGATAGTGCCCATGCCAATGGAATTAAAGTGATGGTGGGAATATGGATGCGACATGGAAGACCGGGAATGGAAGGAGATGATAGTTTTGATTACCTGCATGACAAGCAGGGAATGGCAGATATGTTCAATGGTGCGGTAGAATCTGTAAGGCTTTATAAAAATCATCCGGGCGTTTTATTCTGGGGAGTAGGAAATGAAGTGACTTTGAATATTGCTACCGATAAAGAAAAAGAAGCTTATGGAAAATTTCTTGAAACGGTAATACAGGCTATTAAAAAAGAAGACGCCAAACATGCGGTAGCTTCTGTTTCTGCCTGGACCTTTGACTGGAAATGGTGGAAGGAATTTACACCTTCACTCGATATTTATGGAATCAATGTATATGGCGGAGGCGCCAATCAGATTCCTGATGAGATGGCAAAACTGGGAGTTGACAAGCCCTATGTGATATGTGAATTCGGAGTGAATGGAGAATGGGAAGCAAAACCCGATCAGAATGGTTTATTGGTTGAGCCAAATGACAGGCAGAAATATGATGTTATCGCTAAGGGTTATCACGAATGGATTGCTTCCAAAGAAAATTGTCTTGGTGTTTATGTTTTTCACTATGGAAGTGGCGGAGATCATGGATCGGTATGGCTGAGCATGTACTTTAATAATTCTTACCGGCCTGCTTACTGGGCAACACGGGAAGCATATACGGGAAAGAAACCTGTAAATAGTATTCCTGATATTTCTGAGTTTGTACTGCCGGTGCAGAAGAAACCTTACGATGAATGGATTCCTGTGACTTTAAAATTAGCAGATGCAGAAAATGATTCTCTTGAAATAAGTTTTCACTACAACCAGCGCACCGGCAGCCGGGCAAGAAAAGATCAGATCAATCCTCTGGAATTTCGCGGGAATCTTCAAAAAGGATTTGAAATAAAAGTTCCAAGAGAAAACGGATTGATTAAAGTATATGCATTTGTCAAAGACACTTATAACAATCTGGGTATAGCACAGACTTCATTGATCATTGACAATGGACGCGGCGCGGAAAGTCTCATCCCCGGGGCAAAAGTTACATTTCCGTTTTATGTATACGATGAAGGAAAACATTATCCATATCTGCCCACAGGTTACATGGGAGATTTCTCATATCTGAAAGTTGATGGAGAAAATAAAGAACAGTCTCATACAGGAGAGGCTGCTTTAAAAATAACTTTTACAGGTTCCGGCGGATGGTATGGATTGGCATTTGTCGATCCTCCCAACGACTGGGGTGACAGGGCAGGAGGTTATAACCTGATGGGCGCAACCAAACTTACCTTCTGGGCAAAAGCTACTTCCGATATGGTTGGAGGAACTTTTGGATTTGGAATGATTGGACAGGATAAGCCCTATTATGATACAGGAAAAAAATCTGAAAGATTTCAGCTTAGTACCGAATGGAAAAAATATGAAATAGATATCCGCGGTATGGATTTGCGTTGCATCAAAACCGGGTTCGTTATGTATCTTGGTGGAATAGGAGAAACTTATTCCTTCTGGCTGGATGATGTAAAGTTTGAATAGGAATTATGCTTCAGCAAGCACTTCCGGTTTTCTGTCTTTCCATACTTTGACGCCCAATATTATTTGAGGTGCGACGAAAAAGCCGAGGGTTGTAAAAATGCTTATGAGGTAAGCCACGTTAATCCAGTCTTTCATGAATGCCATTTGCGGAACATCATTATAGTTAAATAGTCCTTCAAAGGCTCTGAAAGAATCATTAGCTCCAAATGAATAATATAAAGCCCATGCAATGGTGCCTGCTGAAAGCACAACAAACAAAGGAATAGCAAATGCTTTTATTTTTAAATACAATAGTCCGAATAAAAGGATAGCTATGCCAATTATTGCCAGGTAAGGCATGTAGTTGTCATAGAGTGTTTGAAAATTTTGCATCATCATTACGGTTGGGTTTCTTTCGCTTCCAGGCAGGTTGGAAAAAAATGAGGCAATATAACTATTAAGGAAAAGCGTGTACAGGCTGAAAAATACATAAAAGCCACCTACAGCAAGGCAAATGATTCTAATTTCTTTCTGATTCTTGTTCATGCGTAAATTAAATAAAGATCTAATTTACGCTTTTATGATTATAATTAAAATAACATTACTGGATCTCTTTATACAACGATCTGTCCCAGTTGCTCAATTCCTCGGCAGCTTTGAAAGCGCTTCTGTAAAAATCCAGGATCTTGTCTTCCGGATATTTATGATTTATGATGGCAGCATAAGGTAAAATAAATTCCCTGAACGTCTCATTGTAATTTGCTTCGGCAGGTTCGATAGCGAAATTTTTATAGTTATCCGGCTCGGGATAGGCATACGCATAGAAAGCAGCTTCGCCTACTCCTTTTCCTCCCCAGAAACCAAAACTTGCCAACTCTGCATTATAGGATTCTCTCATTACTTTTTTCCCCACATTGGGAGCACCTGCATGTTCGGGTGCAGGCCTTCCTGAAAAGAATGTAACGGCTATGTCAAATGAGCCCCAGAAAAAATGTACCGGGCTGGCTTTGCCTGTAAAACCGGATCTGAAAATTTTCATCACTTTGCTTGTCTGTAATAATATTTTCCAATAGTGGTGTATGTGTGTGGGATTGTAATTTCTCCAGCGATGATCCTGGTCCAGGGGCAGGCGGTCATCTATTTCGACCGGTACTGTCCAGATATTAATTTCTATTCCCAGCGATTGTAATTTTTCTTTTATTTCAAGGTAGAATGCCGCAACGGTGCCAGACTGTAGTTTTATGGTTTCTGTTCTCCCATCGTCTGTTTTTATGATCAGCTCATGGCTAATGAAATTAAATTCCATTTCAAAACTTTTACTTCCATAGGGGATGATGCCGCTCGTAATACCGGTAGCAGTAAGAGAAAATGTAATATTCCACCAATGGTTGGTAAACTCTGCAAATTGCAGTTTAATCTTTCCGATTACCTGCATCCACAGGTGAACTATACTGTATGTTTCTTCCCATTCCTGTAATGTTAATTCAGGCCATGTGTTTTCTTTGGTTTCTGTGATCGCTGTTTTCATAAAAATAAGAACCTGGCGCAGATAATTATGTTGAGTAATATTTTATAATATTTTAATTAAATAATATGTCCTTCCTATACGTTGTGTTCTTTTCCGAATGGCAATGGATATATAATGAATATTGATAAAGATTTATATTTGCATTGCTGCAATACACAAGACATTTTTTGTATTTTTAAATTGAAATTCCAGCATCAGGTTATGTTATTTAAACTCGTTCAGACTTTTAAGAAGGCAGCGGTGAGGGTATTTATACCGGTAATATTGAGTATGATTTCTTTCTCCTCCTTCTCCCAGTCAAAATACACCATCAGCGGATATGTCAAAGATGAAAAATCAGGAGAAGCGCTGATAGGATCTTCTGTGTATGTAAAAGAACTTACCAATGTGGGCGCTATGACCAATGAGTACGGTTTTTATTCTTTAACCCTTGCGGAAGGGA
>JAIERY010000449.1 GCA_019746425.1 Cytophagaceae bacterium | reverse complement strand
TTTTTTTGACGCTGAGATACAGGAAAATAAAACTCATAACCCTATACATCTGGTGACGGTAGGCCATTTAAATCATCAAAAAGCTCAGGACAGAATCGTAAAAGCCATTGCCAAAATTAAAAACAGCCATTCAAATATCCGCTTAAGTATTGCGGGAGGAGGCGACTGTGAAAACCCATTGAAAGAAATCGCTGAAAAATTAGGCGTAACGGACAGGGTAAATTTTTTAGGCGCGATAGGAAGAAAAGAAATCGTCAGCTTATTGAAGACAGCGGATATTTTCATTCTGTCGAGCCGCTATGAAAATTGTCCTGTCGCCCTTATCGAGGCACAGGCCATGGGTGTTCCTTGCATATGCACTATTAATAATGGCAGTGAAGACATTCTATTACCGGGTTGCGGAAAAGCCGTCATACAAGACGAAGAAGGGGAATATTTGTCAAAGGCTATTTCAGACACAATAAATACATTAGGTCAATATAAAAGACTGGGAATACGGGAAGAGGCTTACAAGAATTTTTCTCCTGAAAAATTCGCCGAAAAGTTTTATACTGTTTGGGAATCTGCTATTTTTCAGAATAAGCCTTAAAACGATGAAGACGCTTCTTATATTCGCTCATGAATGCGTTCCATTTAATAGAACAGGATCTACAATAGGGGCACAACGTCCCGCGCAGTTTGCAAAACATCTTGCTGCTTTCGGATGGAGAACTATTGTCATCTGCTGTGATGCAAATCAAAGAAGGTCTATCACCAAAAAAGATATACCAGGTATAGTATCCCAGGCGTTAAAAACATTAACAGAATCAAAGGTTGGTGAACCGGTAATTATTGCAACGCCTTCCTTATATCACGAAGGCATTATTGACGCTTTATGGCATAAACTTGTAAAGACAAACAAAGACGGAACATTCTCTGAAAAAAATAAAATCTACTCTATCTTAAGAAAACCTATTACTTTTCTTAAATTTTTTACCGGAGATTTCTCTCAATCATGGATTCCCGTGGCAAAAGCTGTCGCTACAAGCATACATAAAGAAAGTAAAATCGATTTTTGCATTGCCGAGCATGGACCGGACGCGGGCTTGTTTCTTGCCAGGTGGTTTCATAAAAAATATAACGTGAAATGGATAGCTGATTTCAGAGATCCTATTTTAAGGTCTTATTCCGGTTTCAGCAGAATGGTTTATAAAAAAATTTCAAAATTTCTTCTCAAGAGCGCTTCGGCTTCAATTAATGTCAACAGTTACTGGGCAGAACTCGATAAGCAACACTTTAAATTACCGGTTTTCGTATTGCCAAATGGTTTTGATAAGCAAGAATACAATTTTAAAACTGCAAGAAATACCCAATTCACTGTTTCATATTTCGGCAACTTCAACAAAAAGATCCAGGATATGGATATGTTTTTTAAAGGATTGGAATTAGCAAAAAGAAAACTTTCTTCCGCTGATTATACATCTTTTAAATTTCTTTATAGAGGCAGGGGCCACCATGAAATTTTATATAAGGCAAAACAGTATAACGTGGAAGAAATAGTAGATTCGGCAGAAACCGTCCCGAGATCTGAAATCATCCGGCTTATGATGAATGCGGATTTGCTCCTTTTACTATCGATTGCTCCCTATCTTAAATTGGACATATTTTTTTCAAAAGGACTTCATCCGGGCAAAACATTTGAATATTTTGGCGCACAAAAGCCTATATTATGTATTCCGGGAGATAAAGGAATGTTGGACGAACTAATCAGGGAATCAAAGACGGGGCAAATAAAATCGAATGAACAGGAAATTGCCGAGTATTTGGTGCACGCATTTAACGAATGGAAACAGGGCAAACAAGTGCCTTATACACCCTCTGCCAGCAGAGAAAATTATACGAGGGGAAACCAGGCTCATCAACTTTCTGAAATTTTAAACAAATACTCTAATTAGCATCTGATCATGAGTTTTTCAACGGAACTGTTAAAAATTTCTATTATAAAAAAACTATCCTCTTTATTTCCGGATAAAGGAAAATTCAGGCTGATAAAACTCCTGTATGATTATCAGTCTAAAAATGTAAGGGGAATTAATATAGTAGTGCCTTATCTGAAAGAATATAATTTTCGATTCTTACTAAATACAAAAGATATCATCGGATGGAAAATATTCTTTTTCGGCGAATACGAAAAAAGCACCAACGACTTATTAAGAAGATTTATTAAACCGGGTCATTATGTAATCGAAGCCGGAGCAAATAACGGAAGCGAAACGCTATTGCTGTCCAAACTTGTACAAGAAGGGAAAGTATACGCTTTTGAACCTGTTCCCCATATTTACGACCGTCTTGAGTTTAACATCAAACTAAATGGATTGGATGAGCAAATACACCGATCTATGTTGGCATTGGGCGATGAGAATAAAAAAATACAATTCAATATTTTTCCTTTGGATTTTGAAAACCAAGGCATGTCCAGTAAGTATGGGAATAACAAGCTTACCAGCAAAATTGATGTACAGCAAATAACCCTTGACACCTGGGTCAGAGAAAATAATATCCCCAAAATAGATTTTTTAAAAATGGATATACAAGGAGCGGAAATCGATCTGATAAAAGGAGCGAAAGAATCCATTGCAAAATTCAAACCGCTCATCTTTACCGAAGCCGCAGATTCGTGGCTGAATATTTCAACTTTATTCCAATTATTAAAAGAAATGAAGTACTCGATATATTTGATCGAGGATAAAAAATTTACACTTATAAAACCGGAAGTGGAAATTAAAGGAGGAAATTGGCTCGCTGTTCCTGAAAATTCGGATTTAAAAATATAATCTGATTAAGGAATTTCACTTTTATGAAAATCATTTTTAAATAATTATATTGTAATACGCTTCTTTCACAAGCGACATGTCTGCATGCTTTTCAACTCGCTCGAATTTCTTATATTTTTTCCTCTTGTAACGCTCATCTATTTTCTTATTCCTCATCGTTTCAGATGGGCTCATCTTCTGTTTGCCAGTTCTATTTTTTACATGGCTTTTATACCCGTTTACATTCTCATCTTATTTTTTACGATTCTGATAGATTACATTGCGGGAATACTCATTGAAAACGCTCAAGGGGAAAAACGGCGTTGGTATTTAGGTTTAAGTCTGATCGCCAACATAGGAGTGTTGGCGATATTCAAATATTATAATTTTTTTATTACCAATATGAATGATTTGCTTACTGTTCTTAATGTGAGCAATAAGATGGGATATTTACAGATAATACTCCCCATTGGATTATCATTTCATACATTTCAGGCCATGAGCTATACATTTGAGGTTTATTATGGCAGGCAAAAAGCGGAACGACATTTAGGCATCTATGCGCTATATGTCATGTATTATCCTCAACTGGTAGCCGGACCTATTGAACGCCCGCAGAATATACTTCCTCAGCTAAGAACACCTCAACCATTCATCGCGTCTCGTGTAACCGACGGATTAACTCTTATGATGTGGGGGATGATAAAAAAAGTTGTGATTGCAGATAAACTGGCTTTTTTCGCCGATAGACTTTTTAGCAAACCGGAATTATACGAAGGACCTGCGGTAGTAATCGGAGTGATATTTTTCGCTTTCCAGATCTACTGTGATTTTTCAGGTTACTCAGATATTGCACGCGGAGCTTCCAGGGTAATGGGTATTGAGTTAATGGAAAATTTCAGAAGACCTTATCTGTCTCGGTCTATTCATGAATTCTGGAAAAGATGGCACATCTCTCTTTCTACCTGGTTTCGGGATTATGTTTATATCCCTTTAGGAGGAAACAGAAAAGGAATTTACCGCTGGTTGCTCAATCTTCTTATTGTATTTCTTACTAGCGGATTCTGGCATGGAGCCAGCTGGAATTTTATTATATGGGGAGCGCTACACGGAATATTCACCATTTTGTACGCTTACTTTTTTTTGAGAAAAGAAAGTCGGTTGGCGAAAATATCCATACCCTATTGGGCAGGATGGATCATAACTTTTACGGTAGTATCTTTCGCATGGATATTTTTCAGAGCAACGTCTTTCGATGACGCTTTGCTAATAACAAAAAATTTATTTTCCGGATGGGCGATTCTTTTTCAAGGGAAGGATGCCTTAAGCGCTTTATATCTCAATTACACCTTTTCGAGCTGGCTACTATCTATACTGTTAATCGCCGCCTTGCTGGTAATTGAACGCATGGAAGAAAAGAAATCCATAATCGCTTATATTCACTCTTCCAAAAGATGGACCCGGTACGCTATATATTACATTGCCTTATTGACATTATATCTTTTTGGCGTTTATCAACAATCCAGCTTTATTTATTTTCAATTCTAATGAAGAGATACATAGTTAAAGTTATTTTATTCTGCTTTCCTTTTTTAGGACTGGTTGCCTTCGTTAACATATACTATGATCCGGGAGAAGTTTTTCATTCTCAAAATCGGGAAGCAAGTGTATTAATGATTCAAGGAAAAAATGTACTGAAGACTGCTATTCCCAACGATTGGACGGACTTTCATTTATCCTATATTCAGGAACGGTTAAGAATGAAACTCCCTAAACATTCTACTGTATTGTGGGGATCCAGCCGTTCTTCGGAAATAACGAAAGAACTTACCGGAAGAAAAGACTTTCACAACTTCGCCCTTCCCGGATCTTCCATATTGGACCATGTGGCTATGATAAATATTTTTGAAGAACTAGGAGTTTTACCCGATACTATTATCCTTAATATAGACCCCTGGATGTTTTACGGAAGAAAGACAATACTAAAAGAAGGCGAATCTTTTTATATTCTGGATAAGGATCAGAAACTCCAATGTAAAAAAGGACTGCAGCCATACTTTTTAAAGGCAATTAAAAATATGGGGATTAAGCCCAATAATTTCTTTCTCATTAAAGAAGAAAATAATGCATGGAGTAAATTCACTGCTGTTCTGTCTCCCTCTTATTTTCAATCTTCGGTTAAAGCGTTAAATAAAAAAAACAATAGCCCTACTACCCGTTCCTTCACTCCCGGTTTTTTTACAATCAGAAGCGACGGTAGTTATTCGTTAGGCACATGGGAGAAAAAAAACATTCCAAGAGTAAGAATATCGAGTCGCATTTATGCGAGCTTGTGGGGAGAGAATTTCTTTTATGAAGCATCACTAAAATCAGAATATTTTAAACTATTAGAAAGGTTTACAGCCTATTTGCAAAACAAGAAAACAACTGTATATTATTTCCTTGCTCCTGTTCATCCCTTGATATACCCATCTCAGGATATAAATTATCAAACCAAAATGGAAAAAGAGATCAAAAAACTTTCTGCCAAATATCATGTAAAAGTTTTAGGCGCCTTCAACCCATACGTATATCCGGAATTAATAGAAAAGGAATATTTTATTGACAGTTATCACTTAAGTTCAGAAGGAATGAACATCATCATGAAATCACCATGGCAATAAATCAGTTAGGTTTGTTATTTCCTGTTTTTACTTCGTAAAAACAATACGCTATAATCAAAAAAGCGACAAGAGGTTCCTGAATTAAATTTTTAAATTTATTGGCAATCGTTGTCGCGAAATTAAAATCCCCACAATATGCCAGTAAATAAAAAACCAACGTTGTTCCTATTAATAAACCATACACTTTGAACGTAACCAGAACGTATCTTCTGTTTAAAAATAGCAGATATACGATCAGCGCGGTTGAAATAATAAAAATTGTCGAATAAACTGACAATGAAATCCATTTGATATCGGAAATATTTTCAGAGATCGAACCGGTATTGTTTTTCAGGACGCTTCTTTTAATGAGCCAGGGTAAATTATTGTCTTCAAAATTAAAAACGAAAGAAGATCTGATAAAGCCTATAAATAAATTAAATATGATAAGTAGAGCAATAAAAAAGTATCGGGTGAGTCTTTTTGAAAAAAATTCTTTCATTGCGAGGCTCTTCGTTTTATATGTGAAAATTTATTTATCCATAAAATCCACAGACAAAAAATAAATCCATACACGATAATTGTAAAGGTGTATCTATGATTAAAGTCAAGATATTCCGGAAACTTCATTTTAATTAAGCAAAGTAGTACTGCGCGGAAAATATTGACAAGATAAATTCCAACGGAGCCGACCAAAATCATCCAACACATAGCTTTTATTCTGCCAGGGATTGCCAGAATAAAGCCAATAAATAAAGGATATAAAATAAGCCCGTTACAAGCATTTGAAATTATCAATACTTTTCCTTCCGGCCCTTTTACAATATGCCGCACACCTTCTATTTCATGACTTAAAGGATATCCCAAAAGCTGTAAAACTGAAACGGTATGACTGGAAACCATATGGGTAAGCATAAAATCCAGTTTACCATTGGGTTTCAGCCAAAGCTCATATAGTAAAAACCAAACAATATAAAGAGCTGTACAAATTAACAGGAATCTTAGCAGTTTCTTGTCCTTAAACAATGTATTAGTAATTAATAATGTATAATTTTAAACGAGTATTTGTAATTTAAATTATCAAAAAAACCCATACAAACACAATACTTTAACTTATTTTATATTATTTAGAAAAAGATCCAAATGTTTCTGCTATTTACCATAAGTTTAATATTTGTTTTTTATGGTGTGTCTCTGGAAGAGGCTGAGCCGATTGCTATAGGAGCAATGGTATTTTTTTTCTACTACCCGATTTTAAAATACAGACAGAGCGGCATATCCTCCATAAATCCTGCAATACTTTATTCTATCATTAAAGGTATCGGAGCTTTAGGAAATCTTGTGGCCATACTAAGTTCAGACGACCCCAAATCCAGAGACATATACTTTTTGTACGTTGCGGAGGAGCATATTAATCTTGCGATGCTTCTTCATTTTTTCGGGCCTGTATTGACTATTTTCGGATTCGAACTGTCGCAGAATAAAAAAATTAATCTTCCAAATTTAAAATATATACTTAACGACTATCATTTAAGCTTTACTTTTCCGCTGTTGGTTTTCCTTCTCTTCATTTTAAAATATTTCAACTTAATTCCATCTCTCGGCACCCTAAGCGCATTTATACAATTAATTCCTATTGCATCCATATTTTTTCTTGCTCGGTATGGAGCCTATACCAATCAAAATAAATATGTCAGAATAGCATTTATATTTTTAGTTTTGACTACCGCTCAAGCTTTATTTTATGCTTTTCTAAGAATGAATATTGTCTTGCCATCCGTGGCCTTTGTTCTGGGAATGCTTATTGGTAAAAGATCTTTTTCTGTCCTGAAAACTCCTTTTTTTTATCCCGTATATTTTGGGCTCTTTCTTTTCTTTACCTATTTTACTCTTATTGGTGAAAAAAGAGGACAAATAGGAGTAGGATTTGAAAGGATAGAGCGCTTACAGGAAGCTGCTGAGGAATTTGAAGATGAAGAAAGAGAGTCTACTTTGCTTTCACGATTTTCCAGTATTAACCAATTGTCTCAAATCGGGAGAATCGTAGAAGAAGATGACTTTTACTACGGTGAGACATTGGATTACCTGGTATTTGGCTTTATTCCCCGGTTTTTATGGCCTGAAAAGCCAATTATCCAAAAAGGAGCCTGGTTTGCATACAGAATAGGTAAAGCAAGGATTCTTGATGGAAAATATACCAATTCAATTGATATGTCTTCCACGGGAGAGCTTTACTTAAATTTTGGATGGTTAGGCGTGCTTATCGGCGGATTATTTATAGGATATTTTATAGGAAGCATGTGGCTCACCAGCGGTTTCTGGACCGGTGAAAAGAATGTGCTTGGTAGCTTATTTGGTTTCTATTTGCTATTTTTAGGCCTATTTTCTTTCGGGGCAGACCTCCAGATGATTCTTACTCTGACTGCTATGTATCTCGTTTTCTGGGGAACAAACAAAATCATAGGAAAAGGCTCTGCATGATGCTCTTACATTAATATATGACTTTTTTAAGCATAATTAACTTCATCACAACTCATCCTTTAACCAAAGGTCATAAATTCAAGGCATTAAAAAGATTTATTTTTTGGCAAATAAATAATATTTTCAATCCATACCCTGTTATCATTCCTTTCGCGAATCAGAGTAAGCTGATCGTTCGCAAAGGAATGACAGGAGCGACCGGTAATTTATATACCGGACTGCACGAATTTTATGATATGGGATTCTTACTTCATTTTCTAAAACAAGAAGATGTCTTTGCAGATATAGGAGCTAATGTAGGAAGCTACACCATTCTGGCATCAGCAGTAAAAAGAGCAACCACTATCTCTATCGAGCCTATACCCGACACTTTTCTTTATCTTCAGAATAACATACACATAAATAGTCTGACTGAAAAAGATGTTATAGCCTTAAACATAGGTCTCGGCAAAAGCGACGGTACTCTTAAATTTACACGCAATCTGGATTGTGTAAATCATGTACTGTCACCCTCCGAAGAAACGTCGAATAATTTTGCAGAAGTAAAAGTGAAAACGCTCGATCATGTTATAGAAACTTTTAGTTGTCCTGCTTTGATAAAAATTGATGTAGAAGGGTTTGAGTGGGAAGTAATCAATGGAGGCCAGAATACTTTACGCAATAAAAATCTAAAGGCGATCATCATAGAATTAAACGGATCAGGCAGACGATATGGATATGAGGATGATGAAATTCATAAAATGCTAACTGGGTTCGGTTTCCAACCTTATACTTATGAACCCTTCTCAAGAACACTCAGGCAGTTAGCCTCTTATGGAACTCATAACACAATTTACATAAGAGATTATGAGTTTGTGAAAGACAGATTGGAGAAATCTGAAAAAATAGAAGTACTAGAAAAAATATTTTAACATGAAAATTTTATGTATTGGCCCGCAATGGACAGGAAGCAATGCAGGAGGAATTTTCAGGGCTTTCAAAAGAATAGGAAATCTGATTGATATAATAGATGAAAACTATTATATCAATTTTAGAAACCAAAATCTTAAAACAAAAATAATAGATAAATTATTCCGGTCATGGCATATAGAAGAGTTCAATCAGGCTATCGTCACTCAGGCAAAACTTTTTAATCCGGACATTGTATTCATCTATAAAGGCGCGTTTGTTTTGCCTTCCACTTTAAAAACTCTAAAAGAACAAAAGTACCGTCTTGTAAATTTTTTTCCTGACGTAAGCTTCAGGGCGCATGGAAAACTGTTACCTGTCACACTTCCTTTATACGATCATGTATTTACTACCAAGACTTTTGGCATTGCAGATATGCATGATCAATTAAAGGTTAAAAACTCTTCTTTCATTCCACATGGATTTGACCCTGAACTACATAGATTCATAGATACTTCTCAAATGGATACGTCAGTATTCCAATGCGATGTCTCTTTTATAGGAGGATATTCTCCCAAAAAAGAGCTGATGCTGGCTCATTTAAAAAAAAGTTTACCAGAAATTAACTTGAAAATCTGGGGGCCGGGCTGGCATAAAGCATCCTCTGACTTGCTCATAAAATCCAAAACCATTCAATACAAACCCATCACAGGAGATTTATATGTTTTAGGAATACTTAGCTCCAAAATCAATTTGGGAATACTGAATGAAAAAGTTACAGGAGCCTCAAGCGGAGATAAAATTACGTCACGCACTTTTCATATTCCAGGCGCGGGCGGTTTTTTGCTGCATGAAAAAACCGACGAATCTATTTTGTACTTCGAAGAGAACCGCGAAGCAGCCTTCTTTGAAAACGAAAAGGAATTAGTGGAAAAAGTAAGCTATTACTTAAAACATCCAGAGGAAAGAGAACTGATAAGAAAAAAAGGCCATCAACGCGCATGGCAAGATCACAGTCTGGATAAAAGAGCGGAGTTGGTTGTCAGCCAATTAAAAAATATACTATGAAAGTAACGTTTTTTAACAGGGACAGAAGAGACGGCAATTATAGCATTGAAGAACTTTTTAATAACCTTAAAAGTCATCTGAAAAACCAAATAGAATGCCATGATTATTTTCTATCTGGCCGTAAAAGTAAATTCTTTCATATAAAAGACGCGCGTAAACATCAAGGAGATATCAATCATATAACGGGCGACGCGAATTACCTTTCTTTAGGACTTGATAAGGGAAAAACCATCTTAACTATTCACGACTTAGGCCACTTTGAAGTCAGCCTAAAGGGGATCAAAAAAATTATTTACAAATATCTGTGGCTTTACTTCCCTTTGCGAAAAGTAAAATATATTACCACTATATCAGAATTTACCAAACAGCGACTATTGGCTAACTTTAATATTTCTCCTGAAAAAATTATAGTTATCCATAATCCGTATCCGAAAAATTTTAAATTCTCTCCTAAAGAATTCAACGCTTCAAAGCCTACTATTCTTCAAATAGGTAGCGGAAGAAATAAAAACATCGAAAGTTTAATACAAGCGACAAGGTCTATTCCATGTAAATTATTGCTTGTTAGAAAACCCGATGATACTCTTATTAAACTTCTTAAAGAATATAATATTGACTATGAGTTCAGATTCGGCTTGGAATTTGATGAAGTTTATAAATGTTATCAGGAATGCGATATAGTATATTTCGCCTCTATTTATGAAGGTTTTGGTTTGCCAATCATAGAAGCTAATGCTGTGGGAAGGCCGGTAATTACAAGCAACCTGGCTTCAATGCCTGAAATCGCAGGAGATGCTGCATACCTGATCGATCCCCATCAACCGGAACAAATTAGAACAGCGATTGAAACGTTAATACATGATCCTTCTGTAAGAGAAAAACTAATATCCAATGGAAGGACCAATATCGAAAGATTCGATGTGAATCTCATAGGAGAAAAATATCTTGCTCTTTATAAAAAAATTACAAACGAATGAAAATCTTATTTCTTTATTCTGAAGTAATGGGTTATAACTTTGCATGTTTTAAAGAGCTTGTGCAAAGTCATAATGCGGAGCTATTTGTTGTAAGATGGGATAAAAAAAAATTAACTCCATATATACCTCCTGATTATCCACATATAACTTATTTCAATAGATCGGAATTCTCCTATCTGAAGCTTCTTCAGCTTGCAGAAAAAGTAAACCCTGATATGCTTTTTCTTTCAGGATGGATGGACAAGGATTATCTGAAAGTAGCCAGAGCATTTAAAAAAAATAATATCCCTGTTATATGCGGCTCAGATGCTGTATGGAAAGGAACACTCAAACAATGGGTCTCCGTATTACTATCCGGCTATTTTTTTAAAAGATATTTCAGCCACTTTTTTGTACCGGGAATTTATCAGTACAATTATGCGGCGAAATTAGGCTATTCTAAAGAGAAAATTCTTCTAGGGGCGTACTCCTGCGATGTAGAATATTTTAGCTCAGCCTTCCACGACTATGCCGATATCAAACGGATTAATTACCCTCGCACCCTCCTCTATGTAGGAAGGTTTGCCGAAGTGAAAGGACTCGATTTGCTTTTTAGCGCTTTCAAAGAAACGCTTCAAGAACTGAAACACGAATGGACGTTAGAGCTTTATGGTAACGGACCATTGAAAAAAAGATTTCAAGAGGAGGCTTCTACAATCGCGCAAATTAAAATTCATGATTTTATTAACCCGGAGCACCTTAAAGATATTTATGGCAAAGCCGGCGCATTTTGCTTACCTAGCCGTCATGAACCGTGGGGACTGGTAATACATGAGGCTGTGTCAGCCGGTTTACCCATTATAGCGAGCGACATCGTAGGTTCGGCGACACAGTTTCTACAACATAATGAAAATGGCCTTTTATTCACTTCCGACGATAAGAATTCCCTAAAGAAAGTATTGCTAGATTTATTCCAAAAATCAGATTCTGAACTTTTTCAGATGGGCAGTAAAAGTCATATATTGTCACAGACAATAACGACTAAAACCTGGGCACAAACCTTAATATCAATTTTAAAATAACCATAGATAGATGGAATATATATTTGAAAGAATCAATGAACAGAATCTTAAGGACCTTATTCCTTTATTTAAAAGCGCATTCAATCAAGATATCAGCTTGGACTTTATTAAAAAAAAATACGACACTTATTTTGCCAATGGGAAAAAACACATTGGATTTATTGCCTATGACGCAGATAGGAATCCTGCTGCCTATTATGGAGTATTCCCTCTATTAATCAAATATAAAGATCGCATAATACTTGCCGCTCAATCCGGCGATACTATGACCCACAAAAATCATCAAGGGAAGGGGCTATTCACAAAGCTGGCCTTAAAAACATATGAACTTGCAAAAACGGAAAATATTGAATTTGTATTTGGCTTCCCCTCGGCTTCATCTTACCCAGGATTCGTTAAAAAATTATCCTGGATCCACAATGGGAACATGCAAAAATACAGGTTTATAGTACCTACCCTTCCGTTAGCAGAAACAGGAGAAAAAATTCCGCTATTAGGCAACATCTCTAACCGATTATTCAACGCTTTTATTAAAGATAAAATTATTCCCTATGAAAGACTTGAAGCATCTACAGTAGAACAAAACAAGGGTGGGATTTATAGAAGCAAAGAGTATTATCAATATAAATCCTTTTCAGGATGTTTTCTTGTTAAGTTTCCCGAAGGGAAGGTCTGGATTAAAAACGATGTCGGCATTAAGCTGGGCGATATCTGGTGTGAAACAGAACAGCAACTTGAAAAAATTATCGGACGATTAAAGAAATTAGCCTTCCTGTCAGGAATAAATCGTATCGACATACATGTAAACCCTGGATCTAAGATAGACAAATTTCTATCCTCTAAGAATAAAGCAACGGAGGGACTTCCTATAGGTTATGTCAATTTTACTTCCAATATTCCTCTGGAGAAAATACAGTATATGTTAGGAGATTTTGACACCTTTTAAAATGAGATCGTTCATAAGAGATATATGTCTGAGGGGATTAGGTTTTATTAATAAACCAGCGGCGGGAGTACATATACTTAATGGCCATTATATTTCAAAAGAGAATAAAAATCAAAACGTCCTGTACGAACTTCTAAAATCCTTATCCCAAAATGTCGAATATATAAAAATTGAAGAGGCTGTCGCGCTGGTTACAGAAAAAAAGAAAGTCAAAGAAAAATACATTGCATTTACATTCGATGATGGGTTTGAAGAATGTTATACTAAGATCGCTCCTGTCTTAAAAGAGTTTAACACCAATGCTGCGTTTTTTATTAATCCTAATTTTATAGAAAGCGATGAAAAATATAAAAGACAGTTTCTCTCAGAAAGAGTATTTGTAAAAAATAAAAACCCGATGAAATGGAACATGATTAAAGACCTTCATCAACAAGGATTTGTCATAGGATCTCATACTACAGATCATTTAAGACTAAATATCGAGAATGAAAAAATTCTTAGCGAACAAATAGTAGTAAGCAAAAATATTATTGAGGAAAAAACAGGAAGCATATGTGAATACTTTGCATATCCCTATGGCCAGGAAAACGATATCAGCAAAGAAGCATTAACGATCGCACAAAACACATACAAATATATTTTTAGTGGATTTAACCATAAAAAATATTTTTCATTTGCCAATACCGTAATCAACAGAAGACATTTTGAAGGAGACTGGCCATTGCTGCATATGAATTATTTTCTTTCTTTTAAAAAAAGATATAAATGATTCTCCTCGACAGCCTTTACATCAACAATTCCGGTGGCAAAATTCTTCTTGACTTACTGGTAAAAGAATTATCCGAATCCACAATGGATGTTTTCTATTTGCTGGACAAGCGATGTCAGGGCGCTTATCCTTTTCTGCCGGAGAATAAAGTTCTATACCTAAAGGCAAGTCTGAAAAACAGGCATCTGTTTTATAAAAAAAATAAAGACAAATTTTCCAAAGTATTTTGCTTCGCAAACCTGCCTCCTACAATAAAAATTCAGGCGCCGGTATACACTTATTTTCATAACCTGCTTCTCTTGCAGCAACCTTCTGATTATCCCTTCAAAGGAAGGTCATTGTTTAAACTGAAGGGGGCTCTGATAAAATTATTTAAGAAAAATTCCGACTATTATATTGTCCAGGCAGCTCATGTAAAAAATATCCTCCGGGACTTTTTAACAATCAATGAATCACAAATTCTCATTATTCCTTTTTACCGTGAGGTAAATATTGATATTAAATTCCAGGAAAAAGAAAATGGATTTATATATATCAGCAATGGTAATCCGCACAAAAATCATCTGTCTCTTTTAAAAGCATGGGAAATATTGAAAGAAAAAAAAGGCATTAATATTCCGCTACACCTTACCATTACTGAAGAATATCCAGCGCTTATTGAATTAATAGACAACTACAGGAATAAAGGATTGAACATCACCAACCACAGTTTTGTAGATGTGAAAGATCTGTATTCAAAATATAAATACACTGTTTACCCTTCACTCACAGAAAGCTTCGGTCTGGGATTAATCGAATCAATAGACACTCAAACTGAAGTAATTGCTGCTGATCTTCCCTATGTGCATACTATCATAAAGCCACTTAAGACATTTGACCCTTTTTCTTCTGCATCTATAGCAGAAGCAATAGCTAACGTTGTAGCGTCCCCCCCGGAAATCTTCGTATCTGAAAAAAAAGTAAAAAACCAGATAAAAGAAATTGTTTCTTTATTAAATACTTAGAAATCATCTGATATTTAATTAAATTAAAAATAATTTCTCTCCCATATGTGTGGCATCATTGGTATCATTGGCTCTCATTCTAAGGAATCTCTTCCCAGGCTAAGAGATGCCATTGCCCATCGCGGGCCTGATGATAAAGGAGAGTATTATGACAAAAATCTCTCTTTAGGCCATACCCGTCTCTCTATACTGGATCTTTCTACCAAAGGTCACCAGCCTATGATATCGGCAGATGGCAACTACATTCTGGTATATAACGGAGAAATTTACAATCACCTCGAAATAAGAAAAGAACATCTTTCCGAATTCTCTTTCAGGTCAATAAGCGATACCGAAACCCTTCTTTACGGATATATAAAATTCGGGAAGGAAATATTAAACAAGCTAAAAGGGATTTTTTCATTTTGCATTTACAATAAATCGACCGGCAATGTATTTATAGCAAGAGACCATTTTGGTGTAAAGCCTTTATATTACTATCACAAAAATGAAACTTTTATCTTCAGCTCCGAAATCAAGTCTTTATTAAATTATCCTGATTTTGACAAAACCCTTTCCTATTCTTCATTTGCAAACTACCTTTCTGCAGGATGGAGCCCGGGGGAAACCACTCCATTTCTCTACATAAAAAAACTTTTACCGGGCCATTATATAGAACTTAATTCACAGAGGCCTTCGAATGTCAGCATCACAAAATATTATGAGCTGCCCTTCGACGGAAAATATTCCGACAAGACTGAAGAAAAATTAACCCATGAGCTGGAAGAAAAACTTCTGGCCGCTGTAAAAAAGCAAATGCTTTCTGATTCTCCATTGGGCTTTTTTTTATCCGGCGGCCTTGACTCCAGCGCCCTTGTTGCCATTGCGAGAAAAATCTATCCTCAAAAAAAAATCCAGTGTTTTACCATAGAGACCAACCGATCGCATGAAGCAGAAGGCTTTTCCGATGACTTAAAATATGCTCAACTTGTTGCAGCACATTTAAACGTGGATCTCGAAGTGATCAGACTGGCAGACAAAACGGATCAGGCTTTTGACAATATTGTATACCATCTTGACGAACCTCTTGCAGATACCGCACCTCTGCACGTGCTGGCTATAAGCAGGCGCGCTAAGGAAATGGGATACAAAGTTCTTATTTCAGGAACAGGAGCAGATGATATTTTCTCTGGCTACAGAAGGCACCAGGCTTTACATTATGAAAAATATTTCCGGTGGATGCCTGCTTTTCTTTTAAAATTCGCTAAAGAAATTATCACCCGCGTGAAAGGAAAAAGTGCCAGGCTCAGAAGATTAAAGAAAATTTTCACCAGCAATGCAGCCGGTAAAGAAGAGAGAATGGCATCCTACTTTTTAAACATCTCTCCGGAAAAGGTGACTAGTCTTTTCAATGATTCAGCAAGGGGAGAAATCGGATCATATAACCCCCTGATATATTTTAAAAATGTTCTTAGCAGTATTCCTGATGAAAAATCAGATCTGAATAAAATGCTTTACTGGGAAACCAAAACTTATCTGCCAGACCACAACCTCAACTATATGGATAAAATGGGGATGGCGGCAGGTGTGGAAATAAGGGTGCCTTTTTTAGATAAAGACCTCGTTGAATTTAGCTGCTCCATTCCTCCATCCCTTAAGATGAAAGGCATTACTACCAAATACCTGCTGAGGAAAGTCATGTCAAAATATGTACCCCAGGCGGTGCTTACCCGCTCCAAGACCGGCTTTGGAATACCCCCCGCACAGCTTATAGCCAGGGAGCTGGAAAATAAAATCCGCACCGATCTTTCCGCAGAGCAGATCCGCAAAAGAAATCTATTCAATCCGGACAAAGTACAGACTTTACTGAAAGATCATCAAGCCATGAAAACTGATGCATCTTCCCCTATAATTTGCCTGCTTGCTATAGAAGCATGGTATAAGGCTTTTATTGACGATAAATAGCAGCTATTTATCGTCTAAATCTCTCTTAATTCCTTAAATTTGTTTTTTGAGTTTATAATAATTTTCCTTAGATTTTAAGATAAATACCTTCAATATCCAATGAAAAATTTTGCATTAATCGGAGCGGCAGGATTTATAGCGCCAAGGCATTTGATGGCTATAAAAGATACTAAAAACAATCTTGTCGCGGCATTGGACAAGTTTGACTGTGTAGGCATCATTGACAGCTATTTTCCAAATGCTGATTTTTTTGTTGAATTTGAAAGATTTGACAGGCATCTGGATAAGCTTAAAAGAAAAGGAACTAAGGTTGACTACGTAAGCATCTGCACTCCTAATTATCTCCACGATTCGCATATACGTTTTGCGCTGAGACAAGGGGCTGATGCCATATGCGAAAAACCTATTGTGCTTAATCCATGGAACGTAGAAGCCCTGATGGAAATTGAAAAAGAAACCGGTAGAAAAGTTTTCAATATCCTGCAGTTAAGGTATCACTCCAGCATTATAGCGCTGAAAGAAAGAGTTGCCAAAGCTCCTAAAGATAAAATTTTTGACATTGATCTTACTTATTTTACTTCAAGAGGTAAATGGTATTTTATTAGCTGGAAAGGAGATCAGTCAAAATCAGGAGGGATAGCTACCAATATCGGAGTTCATTTTTATGATATGCTCACCTGGATTTTTGGAAAAGTAAAAAACAACACGGTACATATCTCAGAAAATGACAGAGCCGCAGGATTTCTTGAGCTCGAAAGAGCAAGAGTAAGATGGGTGCTTAGCATTAATTATGATTACCTTCCGGAAAATGTTAAAAAAGAGGGAAAGAGAACATTCAGGTCTTTACAAATGGATGGAGAAGAACTTGAGTTCAGCGATGGATTTACAGACCTCCACACCAAATGTTACCAGGAAATTTTAAATGGCAATGGCTTTGGTTTGACAGAAGCATTACAAAGCATACAGACAGTACATCAGATCAGGAATGCCAAACCTGTCGGATTAGTTGGGGATTACCATCCACTCTTAAAAAATAAATAATTTTTTTTTACAGTTTTATGATCGTATTCAATAAAACGTCTTTTCTATTTACATAATATCATGAAACAAATCATACAAAATCTTAAAACAGGAGAGACAATTTTAGAAGAGATTCCGCGACCGGAAATAAAGAAAGGACATTTATTGATTAAAACGCATCGTTCTCTGGTATCTGCCGGCACTGAAAAAATGCTTGTAGAGTTTGGCAAATCAAGTCTCATTTCAAAAGCACGTCAGCAACCGGAAAAAGTAAATCAGGTTTTAGATAAAATTAAAGCTGATGGCTTACTTCCTACGCTGGAAGCAGTCTTCAATAAACTGGAAGAACCTTTACCTTTAGGTTACTGCAATGCCGGAGAAGTAATTGGAGTAGGTGAAGGAGTAGAAAATTTTAAAGTAGGCGATAGAGTAGCCTCCAATGGGCCTCATGCTGAAATTGTTTCTGTGCCAAAAAATCTTGTTGCAAAAATTCCTGATAATGTTTCTTATGAAGAAGCAAGCTTCACAGTCATAGGCGCCATCGGGTTGCAGGGAATCAGGCTGGCTAGTCCAACCCTGGGAGAAACAGTAGTTGTATCTGGTCTTGGTCTTATCGGATTAATTACCTCAGAATTATTAAAAGCCAATGGATGCAAAGTCATCGGCTTTGATGTTGATGAAAATAAAATTCAGCTGGCAAAGCAAAAAGGATTTCAGGCTTTCAACCCATCTTATACAGACCCTGTAAAAACAGTTCTTGAATTAACTTCTGACATAGGGGCTGATGCGGTCATCATCACCGCAAGCACTAAGGGCAATGAACTCATTTCCCAGGCAGCTAAAATGAGCAGAAAAAGAGGACGTATTATATTGGTGGGGGTAATTGGCCTGGAACTTAACCGTTCTGATTTTTATGAGAAAGAATTGAGCTTCCAGGTTTCCTGCTCCTATGGCCCTGGAAGATATGATGAAGAGTATGAAAAGAAAGGCATAGACTATCCACTGCCTTTCGTGAGATGGACAGAAAAAAGAAATTTTGAAACCATCCTGAATTCAATTGCCAATGGCAGCATTGATGTGAAGTCATTGATTACAGAAGTAATTGAGCTTGATAATTTTCAAAAAATTTATAGACACATAGGTGAAAATAATTCCATTGCTTCCATTCTGAAATACAAAGAAAGTATTTCACTAGACACTTCAATTTCTCTTAAAACAAATATCACCAATCCTACTAAAGGAAAAATATCTGTTATAGGCGCAGGCAATTTTACAAAAATGATCATGATGCCTGTACTGAAAAAAATAAATGCCAACATAAGATATATAGTAAGCGCAGGAGGAGTTTCAGGAACCTATCTGGCAAAAAAATACAAGGCAGAATATAGCTCAACTAATTTTGAAGATGCGCTAAAAGACAAAGAAACAGACGCGCTGATCATTACTACAAGACATCACCTTCATGCAAACATGCTGATGAAAGGAATCAAAGCAGGCAAACATGTGTTTGTAGAAAAACCTCTTGCAATATTTGAGTCAGAGCTGGAAGAAATAGAAAAGCTTATTAAAGATTCACATACATCGTTAACCGTCGGATTCAACAGACGGTTTTCTCCTTTCATAATTAAAGCAAAAAACATATTGGGGAATCCCTCTGAACCGGTAAACATCACCATGAATATCAATGCTGGCTTTATTCCTGCAAATCATTGGGTACATGACCGCAATATAGGTGGCGGAAGAATTATAGGAGAAGCATGCCATTTTATTGACCTTGCTGGTTTCATTGCTGCAAGCAAAGCAGCAGAAGTTATGTCAAGCGCTCTGACAAAGGAAATAAAAGAAGCTTCAGATAATGTGTCTATAATTGTAAAATACGAAAACGGCAGTCAGGCTGTAATCAATTATTTTTCGAATGGACATAAATCTTATTCAAAGGAAAAAATTGAAATATATTCTCAGGGAAGAATTCTAATTATCGATAATTTCAGAAAAATGAAGGGGTATGGATGCAGGAATTTCTCCTCCATGAGCAATTCACAGGATAAAGGTCATAAAGAGCAATTTAAAAAATACCTGGAATTTTTAATATCAGGCGGAAAACCTATTATCCCCGCCGATGAAATAATAAACAGCACCAAAGCCTCCTTTGCTGCGGTCAGATCTTTAAAATCCCATCAATGGGAAAAAGTTTAAGTTTAAAGTCATCCGATGACTTTATCTTAAAGCAGTGTTATTGATTCCGAATCCAAACATAGTCATCGGATGACTACCTGAAACATTGTGAATAAAATAAAAAAAATATTTAACCTGATTTCCAGCATGGGTATAAAGCCCCTCGCCTACCGTGCATTTCATGTAGCACAGAAAAAGTCAGGTTTGCTAAAAATAAAATATCCAGTAACGTACGAAGAAAAGAATTTTATATCCCTTGATGAATGGAGAAAAAATGCCGCACCCTTTTTCTTTAATTCAAGAGAAGATCTTAAAACGTTTAATATTTCCGAAAAAAATAAACTGAAAGCCGAATTTGAAAAAATTAAAAAAGGAGAATTTAATTTTTTTCATGGGGAATATATCC
>JAIERY010000068.1 GCA_019746425.1 Cytophagaceae bacterium | reverse complement strand
TGCCTTAATGTTTTTTTCTTTGCCATGGAGCAAATATAACACTTTTTAGCTCATATTTAATGAACTAGGTAATAATTTTAAGCTATTAATTCAAAAGTCACGGAACAATATTCACCAGCACACTTTTCAATACTATGTTATCATTCTCATCTGTTTGTATTGGGGTGCTGGTGAAAATGAAATAACTTACACCGATAGATATATCTGTGAGAATTACAAATACTTCTTTCAGAAGACTTGAATCCGAAAAATGCACATTGATAAATATTGTATCTGTTTTTTGATAATTTGATCCTGATGCAGGATCATTTACTGTATTACCGGAACAGTTATATCTTCTTTTTTAACCTCTTATTTTTTTCTTGCAGGCAAAAAAGAAGGCTATTGAAATAAAAATGATACAATAGTTTTTCATAAGATTTTTCTTTATCCTTATTAACTTACGAAAAATTTAGCAAAAAGAATATGAATATTCACTACCTTCAGCATGAGCCTTTCGAAGATCTTGCTGCCATTGAAAAATGGGCAAAGCAGCATGCAAAAAATATCACCTGCACCAAACTGTATGAAAAACATACTTTCCCTGATCCGGATAGTTTCGATATGCTTATTATCATGGGCGGAGCAATGGGAGTATATCAAGAAGATATTTACCCATGGCTGAAAGAAGAAAAAAAATATATTAAAAAGGCAGTTGAAAAAAATAAAAAAGTTTTAGGTATCTGCCTTGGCTCGCAATTTCTGGCAGAAGCGTTGGGAGCAAAGGTTTATAAAAATAAGGAAAAAGAAATCGGCTGGTTTGATATAGAATTTACCGGAGAATCCAAAAATGACAAATACTTCTCAAATTTCCCTTCCAAACTTAAAGTGTTTCACTGGCATGGAGATACTTTTGATCTTCCTGAAGGAGCAAGACATATAGCCTTCAGCAAAGCTTGCAAAAATCAGGCTTTTACTTATAAAGAAAATGTGGTAGCGCTGCAGTTCCATATAGAAGCCACTAAAAAATCCATTGATGAGCTTGCCTATAATTGCGGGAGTGAACTGGTAGAAGGAAACTATATACAGAAAAAAGAAGATATTATAAAACACTCCGGCCAGACTGAAGAAATGAACCGGTTGATGTTTTCAATTCTTGATAAAATGAAGTGAAATAGCAACGGTTTGGTAAATTGCCAATCCTATCAATACCAGGCCTATGGTTTTGTTAACCAATCTTGTCTGAAGCTCTATCCTGTCTACAATTTTTTTACTGATAACCGCGATCAGGCATAAGACCATGAGTGTGCCGAAGCAAATTCCCACAATGAATATATTGATTAGAAAATCATCATTTATTATCCACTTTTTGCTCAGCAAAAATGATCCGTATGCAATCCAGAAAGGAATCTGCAGAGGGTTAATCAACCCGATGACCAAACCGTTGTAAAAACTCTTTCTCCCCTTCTGCTGCTCCATTTTTGCCTGTTCTCTTTTTCTGAAATAAAAAATTCCCAGGATAATAAAAACAGGCACAGAGATCATCTGAATGGTAATACCTATCTGTACATTGTCAAGCAGCGCTGCAATAAATTTGATAGCAATAATGCTGTACATTAACTCAATCAGCGTGGCGCCAAGTGCAAAGAAAATTCCTGCACGTAGGTTTATATTAATGGTGGTCTGTATTACTGCAAGATTAACCGTTCCGATAGGAATTGAACCCAGAAAACTTACTATAAATCCAATCGTAAAATGCCAGAATATTTCTGCCATGCAGGGAAAGTTTTATGATTACAAATAGGAACCAAAAAGTATCCAACTTTATCAGGGCCGGAATAGTTCCAAAAAATAAAAATGATTTTTCAGCGCTAATTGCTCTGATAAATCGGATTATCTGCCATTACTGCTTTAATGGTTTCCGGATTCATATATCGCGCCTTAGGCCTTTTTGATTTTCCTTTAATGTATTCATCCGCACCGCGCCATTTTTCCATTTTTAATTTCACCCTTACAAATTCACTCCATGTGAGCAGTTGCCAGCCTAATCCATGCTGAATAGTGCTTCGGTCGGTTTCAAATTCAATTTTGTCAAGGTATTTCCATGAAAGATTTCCGATAGCTACTTTAAACATTCCGAATCTTCCTTGCGTGATAAAAAAAGAAACATGCGACAATTCATGTCCGACCACTCCTACCTGGGCATCCAGGGTAAGATTTTTCATAAGAATGGAATCTACTTTTGGAGAATGGCAGCTGATAAAAATAATATAAGTCCTTTTTTTAGCTGATCTGAAAATAGTGCTTCCGACTGTAGGCCTTACCATAAGCGGGCTTGTCTTTCTTCTTACCCTGAAATTTATTTTTACATCTTTGAGTTCGGGAAAATAGCTGAGCGCGAGCAGAGTTTGCTTTTCAAAATTCTCTGGTAATTTTTTTTTTCTGCCATATTCTTCCTGCAGCCTGGCAAAATAAGAAGAGTCTAAATCAGCTCCTTCAAAAGTTTTTCTTACGGTTTGCCCGGAAACAGAGTATAGCGATAGAAAAGCAAAAATAAATGTTAAAAAGAGCTTCATTTTCTTAATTCATGGTAAAGATACAGAAAGGCCTTTTACTTTATCCAGGAATTTGCAACACATCTTTTTTAAAAATAAGACTACCATGAACCACCTATTCCGCCGCCGCCTTTTAACTGATCTTTATGAAATTTTTTTAAGGTAAACTTTCCTGAGCCTCTGGAAAAATCATCGAACATATTTTTACCTCTCATACCAAATTTATTTAATAAAAGCACTGATGAAATCAGATCAACGGGTTTGGTATTGAAAAATGAATTCCGCATCTGGTAAAACTGATAGAAAGGAAATATTACCAGGAAGAAAAGCAGCACCGCGCCAAATACAATAATGAAATATCCGCCGCTTTCCTGCTTTAGCGATGCTTTGTCAATTTTCCCCGTTCTTAATCCTGTAATAATATTTATAGACTCATCCAGCCCCTTAAAATATTTCTTTTCCCTGAAGTTTACTCTTATGTGATTATGTTCGATTTTTTCTATAATCCAATCAGGATAATATTCATTTAAATCGGGAGTGCGGTATATTGCATATTCAAATTTTTTAACATCTGCCACAATGATTACAGTGTTTGTTTCGGCGTGCCATTCAGCAGCAAGGGAAGAGGCGTATTTGCGTGGATTAATAGTGATTACATCTGAAAGTAGCGCTACAATTATTTTCTCTCCGTTGGAAATCCTGAATTGTTCGACTTTGACTTCCAGCTTTTCTTCCTCTTCAGCAGAAAGTAAATAAGCATAGTCATTTATCATTTCCCCCTCTCCGATCCTTTCGGGGAAATGCTGGGAATGTGCGGTTGAAATAAAAAAGAAAAGAATATTCAATAAAAATATTCTCATAGGCATCGTTAAATATTACCAGCTGCCGCTGGATCCTCCGCCACCGAAACTGCCACCACCAAAACCTCCGAAGCCTCCTCCGCCACCACTGCTGCCTCCACCAAAACTACCGCCGCCAAAATATCCGCCTCGTCTGTATCCACTTCCGGAATAACTTCCGTAAGAAGGCCCCTGAAATCTGTTTATTAGAAATGCAATAAGTATAATGATCACAACAATTATCCAGGTCGGGAAACCATCATCTTTTCCTTTGGGGTCCGCCTGAAACTGACCGTAGGCACGCTTGATGATTATATCAACCCCATTATTTACTCCTTCATAATAATTATTTTGTTTGAAGGAAGGAATCATTACTTCATCAACAATTCTTTTGGCAATCATATCAGGAAGCGCTCCCTCCAGGCCATATCCTACTTCTATCCTGGCCTTGCGTTCATTGGGAGCTACAAGAATGAGTATCCCATTGTCTTTCCCTTTCTGCCCGATTCCCCATTTCTGTGCAAGTTCAACAGAGAATTGCTCTATGGCATAGTCATTTAAACTGGATACTGTCACCACAGCGATCTGTGTGGAAGTGCTGTCATTATAAGCTACCAGCTTATCCTCTAAGGTACTTTTATCCGATGGAGAAAATATATTTGCAAAATCATTGACAAGCTTCGGAGGGTTCGGCCTGTCGGGAATATCATCAGCGGCAATGGAAAAATTACAAGCTCCACAGAGCACTATAACAAACAGCAGTAGAAATATTTTTTTCACTTAATTATCCTTTCCAAATGAAACCTGATCCGACAATTCATTTTTATCATCACTCTGATAAGGGAAATGAGCTTTCAGCTGCATCCCCGCTTTTTTTATTCCCTCACACAATCCTTCTGTGAATTCTCCTTTTTTAAATTTCTCCTGCATCATGTCTTTGATTTCTTCCCAGAAATTATGAGGTACAGCTTCGTTGATACCTGCATCGCCAAGGATAGCAAACTTTTGATCCTTAATGGCCAGGTAAAAAAGCACTCCGTTTCTGTCTTTGGTCTTATGCATTTTAAGCATAGCAAATACGTCTGCTGCACGATCGAGCACATCGTTCTTGCAGGTCTTTTCAATATGCACCTGGATCTCTCCGGAGGTATTTTTTTCTGCTTCTTTGATAGCGCTGACTATCGCAGCTTCATTTTCTTTAGTGAAGAAATCTCTAGCCATTGTATTAAAATTTCATGTCAACCGGTGGAGGTGTGTCAGATCCTGGTCTCGCAGTGAAATAACCTTTTTTCTCAAAGCCAAACATGCTCGCAGTCATATTATTGGGGAATCTTCTGATGTATGCATTGTACTCCTGCACAGCCTCATTGAATCTTTTTCTTTCGACGGTAATTCTGTTCTCAGTGCCCGAAAGCTCTGCCATCAGATCTCTGAAGTTGGAGTTTGCCTGCAGCTGCGGATATGCTTCAGATACCGCAAGCAATCTGATAAACGCGCTCAGAGAAGACGACAACTGATCCTGTGCCGCCTGGAATTTGGCAATGTTCTCTTCTGTAAGATTATTTGCATCTATTTTGATGGATGTTGCCTGAGCTCTGGCATTGATTACGGCTTCCAGAGTGCTTTTTTCATAATTCGCACTCGCCTGAACAGTTTTAACCAGGTTAGGAATAAGATCCGCTCTTCTCTGATAAACGTTCTCAACCTGAGACCATTGGCCTGCAACAGCTTCTTCCATGTTTACCATATCATTGTAACCGCAAGAGCTGAAACCAGCCAGCCCCAATACAATGCATAAATTAATAAGTAGTCTTCTCATAAAAATTCATTTAATTATTAATGTGTCAAATTTAAGATTTATCGCTTAAAGTCAAAATCATTATTCACTCTCCTAGAACTGTTACGGTTATTTTTCTCCCTGAGGCATGATTTCGGTGCTCACAAAGATAAATCCCCTGCCAGTTTCCCATGCTGAACCTTCCGTTCGTAACAGGTATTGATACGGAACAACCCAGCAAAGAGGTTTTAATGTGTGCCGGCATGTCATCCGGACCTTCCGTAGTATGATGATAATAGGGTGCATTTTCCGGGACCATTACATTAAAATGCCCTTCAAAATCTTCCCGCACCGTAGGATCCGCATCTTCATTAATAGTTAAAGAAGCGGACGTATGGTTAATAAACACATGCGCTATCCCTGCCTTCACATTTTTCAGTTCAGGAATGTTCGCTTCCACGATGTCTGTAATAAGATGGAAACCGCGTTTAAAGGGGGGAAGGATGAAAGATTTTTGGAAACCCATTTTAGAATTATGAATGTTGAATGCTTAATTATGAATAACGCACTAATCAAAATACTCAGATCAATTCATAATTCAACATTTATAATTCAACATTATTTTTCATAGGCTCCCATATCAGGATTGGCATCCCTTGCTTTACCGTCAAGGTCTGTGGCAATAAGAACGTTTTGTCCTGCGTCAATTGCAGGAGAGACCGTATTTAAATGAAAATCCTGGCTCACAGGCTTAACAAACTTTGGATCTGTGTTGATTATATTACCATTCACATTCTGGTCTGAGCGGGTAGTTTTTAGTATGGAAGCAAAGGAAGCAAAATCAAAGCTGCTTGATCCGTTATCGGATAATACAAGTTCGTTGGCCATATCTCCCCATAAAATGCAGTTGGTGAATCTGGCTTTCAGAGAAGAAGAAAGTCCTCCCTCCTGATTGCTAAACTTTATCGCCGATTCCTCCCGGAAGAAACTATAGGAATAACTTGCAAAGGTGCAATGTTTAAAATGATAATTACCTCCTCCCAAACCTGCAAATGTTTGTGTGACGCAATTGGTAAATAGGCTATTATAAGCATATACATCTGTACCCAGCGCTTCCACTCCCGCTTTCTGCATATTCTTTACAATGGTGTTGAATATTTTTACTTCGGCAATGGTATCTGCATCGCCCGGATCGTTATTGATCTTAATTCCGGTAACGGCATTTTTGATAACAGCAAAGTCGAAAGAATTATTTTTGCTGTTAGCTTCAAAAATAATTCCCTGCCATTGCCCCGGAAGATTTGCAAGGTTATCATTCAGCTTGTCTCCAGAAAATGTAACCAGGCTATCCTTGTCTCCTGTCACAAGTAATGTTCCTTCTACTTTCAGATAGGCATTGTCATGAAATAATACTTTTACTCCTTGCTGCAGAGTAAGCGTACAGCCGGGAGGAACTCTGATAAAATCAGTAACCACGAAAGGTTTTTGATTTGTCCAGACAGTATCACAGGGCACCGTAACCCCCTTTAGAAAAGTAGCATCCTGCCCGTATGCAACCAAATCCACTTTCTGAATATTCCCATTGGTATTGAAAAGCAAAGAATCTGTTACCAGATAAGGCAGGCTTTGATTCTGAGGATCAATATCTTCTTTTATTTTCACCAATATGAAAATGCTGTCTCCTCCCCTCAGATAAAAATCACTTTCATAAAAACTTTCTTTCCCGTTTATGATGATACTATAGGAAGAAGAAGCCTTACCACCAAGTTCAATGCTTGAAATATTTACCGCATTTTTATTTCTGTTAAATACCAGCAAACGGTGTGTGACACTTTCGACGGAAGTAAAAATAGTGTCAAAGAAAACAGTATCGGCGGAAAATTCCAGCTTGGCTCCCGGATCAAATATGAGCTTTTCATCCTTACGGCTGCAGGAAAATAAAATAAACAATAGCAGTATTAATGATAAGAATCTCATTGAATTGTCATTAGTCATTTTAAAAGTGCTCAGTGCAGAGTGCTCAGTAATTCAGACTTCCTATCTCCGACTTCTTACTCAATTCAAAATTCAGCATTAATAATTCAAAATTATTTTACCCCTTCTTTAAGCCTTTCAGCATTTTCTGCTATACGGAGCTGTTCTATAAAATCTCCGATATCACCATTCATAACGTTGGGAAGATTATAAACAGTATATCCGATACGATGATCTGTTACACGGCTTTGAGGATAATTATAGGTTCTGATCTTGTCAGATCTGTCCCCGCTTCCCACCATCTGCTTTCTCTGAGCTCCTACCTGCTCGTTTTGCTTCTGTACTTCAAGCTCGTAAAGTCTTGATCTCAATACTTTTAAAGCCTTGTCAAAATTTTTGATCTGGGATTTTTCATCCTGGCACTGCACCACAACCCCGGTTGGAATATGGGTAAGACGTATCGCTGAATAAGTAGTGTTTACCGATTGCCCGCCAGGCCCAGAAGAACAGAATGTATCTTTTCTGATATCGTTCATATTGATCTCCACCTCTACATCTTCCATTTCAGGAAGTACCACTACCGTTGCCGCAGAAGTATGAACTCTTCCCTGTGTTTCCGTATCCGGTACTCTTTGCACTCGATGTACCCCTGACTCAAATTTCAGTTTGCCATAGACATCTTCGCCAGAAAACATACTGATGATCTCTTTATACCCTCCTGAAGTTCCTTCCGTGTAATCCAGCACTTCCATTTTCCATCCCTGAGTCTCTGCATACCTGGTGTACATTCTATACAGATCTCCGGCAAATATTGCCGCTTCATCGCCACCTGTTCCTCCTCTGATTTCCACGATAGCATTCTTGCTGTCGTTAGGATCTTTAGGAATCAGCATATCTTTGATGACGCGCTCCATCTCTTCCTGCTGCGGGTAAAGCTCATCCAGTTCGATCTTGGCCATCTCCCTGAATTCAGGATCTTTCTCTGTCTGCAACACTTTTTTAGCAGTATCTATATTGCCCAGCAGGTCTTTGTATTTTTTATACTGATTTACAATTTTATCCAGCTCTTTATATTCCTTTCCCAGGGCAGAATATTTTTTCATATCTGCCATGGCGTTTGGTTGCACAATCAGTTCAGCCACTTCCTCAAATCGTTGTTTAATGGCTTCCAGCTTTTCTATCATGATATTTTATAAATAAATTGAGAATGCAAAGATAGTAAATCATTAACAGATTTCCGGCTTAAAAGATTTACTTCGTTTCACGGGATAATTAATGAGAAATGGAGTTTTTTTAGAGTCAATAAGGCTTATTTTTGCATATACTTTTTAAATATGAAATTATTAAAATCAATAAGCCTCATTCTGCTTTTTACTTTAGCAGCCTGCAACCCTGACAAGATTGACACCAAACAGGTGAAGGAAGAAATGAAGAAAAGAAAAATCAGGAAAATCTCTTCCGGGGAAATTTATAATCAAGCAGAAAAAACAGGTGTAAAGCTCACCGATTTTATACAAAAAAGAATCTCTGCAAACCTTCAGTCTGCTTTGCAGAAAGGAGGCGTGGAAGCTGCCATCCCCTATTGTATTATCAAAGATCAATTATTTATCGACTCTATTGAAAAAGCCGATAAGCTTTTAATCCGCCGAACAACTTTTGCCAATAAACTGAGAAACCCTGACAATAAATCAGATTCTATGCAAAGAGAAATTCTGGATGCATATTTATATAATACAGAGAAGGGTTTATCTCTGAATCCGGATGTCCAGATCAGGGACAATGAAATCATTTTCAATACTCCTATTCTTATAAAAGAACAGCAATGCCTTCAGTGTCACGGTAAACCCGGAAAGGACATGAATGATGAAGATTATAAAAAAATTCTCTCCCGGTATTCTCATGATAAGGCCATTCAATATAAAAGAGGAGATCTTATAGGCTTGTGGACTATTATCTTTGACAAGAAAGAAGTGGTGAGAAAAATAGAATGATTCCTCAGAGCATCATAAAAAAAGGCAAGCGCCATATGCCTGCCTTTTTTATTAAATATTAGAAAGTACTAGTTAGTAGTGATAGTACCAGATGCAGTAGCTGTATTAGCTGTATTGCTGTCTTGCTCAAAAGTCATGTTGGAAAAGGTAGTGGTGATATATCCCTGGTTGTATGTTACAGTGGCAGTGCCGGTGATAGCTGTCCAGTCTTCACCAGCAGCATCAGTTAAAGTTATCCCTTCATTTGCAGAAGTTGCTACGTTAAAAGTATAAGATGTACTTGGTTTTCCAGCAACGAAAACTGTGCTTAATCCAACATCGCTGCTTGCCGAAACCCCCATCTGAGTATAAAATCCGAACATAATCATGCTTGTAGCAGACAGAGTAATGGTAGTGCTCTGGAATGTCAAAGATGCGCCAATAGTTGGAACCGCAGGAGTAGGAGCTGGTTCCTCTTTTTTATCTTTTTTACAAGAAGAGAACATTGTTAGCGCCACAAGGGCAATTACAAAAAATATAGAATGTTTTTCATACGGGTATAATTAAAAGTTAAGTGAGCCCAAATTTATCAATTTTTCTCTGTGATGGCAAGTTTAATAAGCCGGCAGTTCCAAAATGTGGGCTAATTTACTCTCATTAGCATAAAATGTTTTTATGATTTACTTACATTTTCCAGGTGTAGTGCTGGTAACGCCAGCTTTATCAGCCATGCATTTATTGGAATAAGTTTTACCATCACAACCGCATACAGGTTTATATTCCTGGGTACACATTGCATCTTTATTGATTTTAGTAGAGTCTATGCAGGAATTTACTGCTGCTGCTGTATCTACTTTAGGAGCTTCTTCCACTACCGCTTCTTTTTTCGGCATGTCCACTACTGAGCTGTCTACATCGCTGTACATCATATTTGTAGGATCATTGATGCCGCTTTTATTCTGATCTTTTTTAGTATGACATGCAAAAACCAATGTCAATGATAGTATTACCAGGATTTTCTTCATAAAAATTTTATTTGAAAACAAGTTTAATAATAATCTTCCGAAGTGCAAAATTATAAATTCTTTTCAGATATTTTCTTCAATTTCAATAATCCTTCCTGCATATCCGCCCCTATAAAATTGTCAAAAAACAGAATGAAATATCTTTGAGGAATATTGAAGCCTACATCTCCCGCGATTGTCCAGCTTACATGAGTTTTCTTTCCCCTGAGATTCAGGGAGAAAAGACCTTTTCCCGATATTTCATCATCTAATAAAATATCGTGTCTCAATTCTTTATTCACTTTATACCCATCCACAAAAATCTTACCTTTACCCAATTCATCCCCCTTCCAAACAGCTTTGGAAACAATAAGAGAATCTATGGTCTCAATCGTATAATTGATTTCCAGAGTTGGATCATTTTCCGTATTCCATACCGTCCATTCCGGCCACCTTTTTAAATTAAAAATCAAGGGAAAAATAGAATCTGCAGGCGCTTTGATCTGAATAGATTTCTGGACTTTATAGGTGGGCTTCAATAAAAAACCTACTCCTACAAGAATAATTATTGCCAGCAATAAAGCTATCCCGATACTTTTTAAATGCCTCATTAACAATGTTTTTATATAGGCCGCATGGCTTAATTGATCAAATATACAAACTCAGGTACAAAATATTTCGTTAACCTATAAAAGACCGCCATATGATCTCTCTTTTGAATAAGATTTACCATAAAAATATCCTGGATTTTAAAATCAAGGATGTACCCTTAAGGCCTGAACCTCGAAAGGTAATGATGGCATCCCCCGATTATTTTGATATAGTGGATGTAAAAAATCCTTATATGAAAGATCAGGAGGGCAAAGTCAATAAAACGCTCGCGAGTAAACAATGGGATTTTCTGAGAAATACTTACCGATCCCTTGTGGCAAAAAATATCCTGGACGAAGTACTTGAAATAAAAGGCGCCGTCAATTGTGAGGATATGGTTTTTGCCGCCAACCAGACTTTCCCCTGGATTACGGATAAAGGAGAAAAGGTAGTGATCATGAGTAAAATGAAACACGCTTCAAGGCAAAGAGAAGTTTCTTACTTTGAAGAATACTTTAAAAACCTGGGATATAAAATCATTCATTTAAAACATACTCAGTTTTTCGAGGGCATGGGCGATACTATTCCGCATCCGGGAAGAAGGCTGTTGTATGGAGGTTTCGGACATCGTTCTGAAATAGAATCATATACCGAAATATCCGAATTATTCGGAGTTTCTGTGATCACCCTGGAGCTGAAAGACGAAAAATTTTATCATCTTGATACCTGCTTTTTACCGGCAGATGAAAAAAATGTGCTTCTTTATAAAAAAGCTTTTACCCATGAAGGGCTGGACATGATCAAAACCTTGTTTGAAAATGTAATTGAAGTGCCGGCAAATGAAGCGGAAAATTTTGCCTTAAATGCTCATGTGGTTTATAATACACAGCATAAGATTGCCTTGATTCAGAAAAATAACAGCCATACTACTGCCATACTCAGAAAACTGGGCTTCGAAGTGATTGAAGCCGATACGTCGGAGTTTATGAAATCGGGAGGAAGCATATTTTGTATGAAAATGATGGTATACTGATTTGGAAACAACAACTAAAATATTGAGCGGTCCGATACATGTTTCTTCCGAGACAGGGAAACTTATAAAGCTGCTGGTGCACCGGCCGGATGAAGGGATTGAAAAAGTTACCCCCTCCCGCGCAGTGGATCTGCTTTATGAAGACATTGTATACCTCCCGAAAATGAGAGAGGAGCATGACATTTTCACTCAGGCAATTTCCTTGTTTATCGGAAATGAAAACCTTTATGATGTTCAAAACCTGCTGAAAGAAATATTGGCAAATGCTGATGTAAAAGAAGAGCTGATAAAAATAATTTCCAGGCTGGAAGATCTCTCTTCTGATATTTCCAAAAACCTGAATCGTTATGATAATGATACCCTGGCAAGAATTTTTATCTCAGGAAGCGAAGGAGATAAAACCATATTCAATCCTTTGCCTAATTTTATTTTCACACGCGACATCGGAGTGATCATCAATGATCATTTACTGACCGGTCTGGCCTTCAAGGATGCGCGTAACAGGGAAAGTCTTTTATCATCCTTTATATTTAATCACCATCCTTTGTTCTCAGACCTGGCCAAGGAGAAAAAAATCATTGACTTTTCTGACAAGGGAAGAAACCTGCTGTATAAAGATGATGACAGGGTTTCCGATATCTCCGTGGAAGGAGGAGATATCATGCTGGTAAACAAAGATCATTTACTGATTGCCACAAGTGAAAGAACTTCTTCCAAAGCAGTCACTAAAGTTATCCATGAGCTCTTTGAAAAAAATGTAGTAAGCAGAATATCACATGTAGATCTCCCTAAGAACCGCTACTGCATGCACCTTGATACCGTATTTACTTTCATCAGCTCAGGCGAATCTGTATGCTTCGAGCCACTGATCATCAAAGAAGATAAAATGCCTGTGCAGCATTATACCAAAGCAGGTAAGAGAGAAAAATTCCCGTCTATTAAATCTTTATTGAAAAATGAAAATCCGAAAATGGATTTCATTCCCTGCGGCGAAGGGATTTCTCCTTTTGATGAGCGCGAGCAGTGGACTGATGGCTGTAACCTGGTTGCCGTAAAAGATGGAGTCTGTTTTACCTATGACAGGAATATCAAAACCAATAAAGCTTTAAAAAATCACGGATATAATATTTTAAAAGCTACAGATCTTCTTGAAGAAGCTTCTTCAGGAAAATTTTATGCTGAAACCTTAAAGCGAACCATTATTACCATTCCTTCGAGCGAGCTTTCCCGGGCCCGAGGAGGGCCGCATTGTATGACTATGCCGCTGGTGAGGGAGTAAATGCTCTATTATTTTAGTTTATATCTTATTAATTCAAAATGATAGATAGTATCAGAGCCAAGCGATTTAGTGATTGATTTTTTAATTATCCCAACATTTTTAGCCCAATAGAATTTAACATTCGGACTTCTTGCTGCAGAAATTATTTTTATCTTCTTATACCAAACGCCCCTGATATTTAAAGAGTCAAGATATTGTTCATATTTCATTTCACTTTGAAAACCTCCGGTTTGGCCTACATTAACTTTGTTTATATAGTATCCTAATGAATTATTGTTTTTTGATTGAGAATATTCTTCCCAATTAGGATCTCCGTAGCCTTTAACAAAGCCTGAATCTGCAAAAAATGATGAATAAAATTCTTGTAATAACACTTCCTGAGGTATGGAGTTGTAATCGCATCGTGAATAAAAAGGCAATGATTGTATTACCAGAATAAGGCTGTCGGTAAAACTTCCCGAAGAATCTTCATAGATCCAGTACGAGCCGGGATTAAACATAGTATAGTTTTTAAATTCTTCTGAAAATCTAACTTCCGGGCAATTATCATATGGTCCATCACAACCATATAATGCAATCATTAACATTGCCATACCTGATAAAGACCTTGTCATAATTTAAATTTTGTAAATGTTAAAAATGAATTTACTGCTAAAAATTAATGTCCTTCAGCTATATACTTAGAATTTTATCAGATCACATATTGCAGCAAATATATTACTATAAAAAATTTAAATAATGCTATTAGCATTGGTTTGTGCGTTGAAAAAAATACAAATGTGCCACCAAATGCGTTGGCTAATTATCTTGCACTTGCATAATATTTCTCCCGACTTTCTTTGAATAATCTAAGTTGTTCAACGTGTTCTTTGTACAACTTATTAAGTCCATTTTTAGACGTTTTTTGGTCGGGAAAGGTCAAGGAAAATGCATCTAAATCATTAGTGTGAATTGCATTCTTTGGTACAACTTCCTTTATTTTTTCTAATGACTTCAAATAATAAGTTTCACTGATTTCACAAGCGGTTAAACTTAATCCTGCATTGTAACAAGCAATCGCAATTGTTCCACTTCCTAAATGTGTGTCTAAAATTTTGTCGCCTTGATTAGCGTACATTCTCAAAAGCCATTCGTAAAGTTCAATAGGTTTTTGTGTCGGGTGAATTTTGTTTCTATTTTTTCTAACGCTGAATTCAAAAATTTTTGAAGGCTTGTCTAATGATGACCAAGCCATTTCAGCCATTGAAAAATTATTTAATGTTTCAGGTTGTTTTTTGTCCCAAATGATAAAACCTTTATTGTATTGGCTTCTTAGCCATAGTTGTCCAAAATAATTTCCGCCCCAAATAATTTGATTTTTTGAAACGCGAAACAACTCATTAAAATATTCGTCATTGGGCTTCACATCCCATTGACTATATTCACTCATATTGAATTTATAATCTCCACCACGTTTGGTTTTATTCAAAATACCATAAGGTGGGTCAACGATTGCAAGGTCAAAATAATTGTCAGGATACCTTGCCATTAACTCCATATTATTTTCTCGTGTAATTGTAATCATAGCAAGTTTTATTTTTGAGTTGCAAACCTTGAAATAGTCAAGTCCGAAATGTTTTTACTGATGTCTTTTCCAAGATTACTGACGATGATACTGTCAAAATCTTCGTAATCAATTTCTCTTATGTCATTATCAATGCAGTTGTACAGATATTCCGAAAAGGTGTTTGAGCGAATAATTACAATTGGGCTTGTACGAATGTCTTGAAGTACTGCAGGAACATATCTTGGCGTAACTACGATGGTATATGCTCCTCCAATTTTTTCTCGGTGTCCTGCTAATCTTCCTGCGTTTACGCTTGAAAGTTTGTTTTTAGTTGATTTGGCTTCAACAGTGAATTTTTTCTTTCTAGTGATGTACAAACATTCCAAATCGGTGTTTCCTGCTCCACTAATTTTTTGTGCTTCTACATTGTGAAACATATTAAATCCGTCCGCCAAAGCATCTTCAAAAAGATATGCTTCTGCGCCCTCGTTATTGTTGGCGTATTGCTCAATAAGTTTAGGAAGATTGAGCAATTCAAATTTGACATTGTCAACAGCTTCTCCAATTTGAGTTAAGAGAGTTTTAGGATAGAAACTATAAATTTCTTTGATAACGTCTAATTTAAGGCGTTCGGGGTCATTGAGCAATAAAGGCTTTTCTAAAAATGAAAATTCCTTTTCTAATTGCTCAACTAATATTTTGAGATTGTCGGGAATTGAAACTTCGTTTCGTGTAATTTTTCTGAATGTATTTGTATTGCCGTGTTGTAATTTGGTAATAACAATTCCGTCTTTTTTATTCAAAACTCCTGCACTTTCAAATAAACTTGAAACGTAGTAATCCCACTCATATGCGGAGTTTACAAATGCGTGTTTGTTTTCTTGGAATTTCTTTTCAAGTTCTTTGTCAGTGAGTTTTCGTAATTCCAATAATTCATTTACTAATTCTTTGTACGTTGATTTTGTTGCTTCGCTTAGAAAAACAACAGAATAAGCCACTTCAAAAGCGTAAAGCTTATTTGAAAGTTTTGGTTCTGAAAGAAGTTTGTAAATTAAACGAAATGGATAAAGTTGAAATTCGCTGTCAGTTCCACTATGTGGGTGCTGATATTGAACAGCCCAAAGCATTGTTAGAAATATTTTGGCAACTTTTTCTTTATCTGATACGTGTTTCAAAAATAAATTTCCAAGCGGGCTGAACAAAAATCTATCTTGCCCGTCAACTTTGGCTTGGTAGCCAAACATATAATATGAAAGCTGATTGATTTTGTGATTTATTGCATCAAGTGGTAATTCGGGATTTCTCTCATTGTATAATCCCAATTCACGCAACTTTGAATTTAATTGTGTTTTCTCATCCTTTGAAATTCCTGTTTTAGTGTACGACTTCAAAAATTCAGCAACTACACAAAGTTTATTAAAATCCCTTGTGTGTCGGTACAATATCCATTTCTTGCTATCAATTCTTAAAGTCATTTTATCGGTTTATTTGAGCAACAATATTTTTGATTAACAGGGGCGGAATACATTCGCCAATACATTTTCTGATTAGCAACTCAGGCGTGTTGTCGGGAATATTCCAATCCTTTGGAAGCGATGACAATAACATTAATTCTAATGGTGTTAAAACTCTTGCATCGGAGTAAATTCCATTTTTCAATTTTCTGCCAGGATGTACATTAAGTTGTGAACTAATTGCATCGTTTCGCATTGTAATTGTTGGTGCAGGTTCGTCCCACTTAATTCTTCTATACGTTGTATTATAGCTTTTGATTTTTTCTCCGTTTGGTTTTACTGGGAAATACTTATCATTTTCAAAAGCAGTTTTTCCTGTTGGTGTATGTTTCATCCACTTAATGTGGCTATCCGAATGTTTTCGAGCAAAATGCCATTTGATTTTTGATTTTTGCCCTGCTTCAATGCTCGGCAAAAAGCCAATTTTATCTTCAACCGTTATGACTTTTTTGGATTTAATTGGCTGTCCCCATTTTTTTCCTTTTCTGTATATTTTTATGATTGCTCTTGTTCGCCTTTGAGCAACACCATATTCAGCTGCATCATAAACATTGGCTTCAATATTGTATTCTTTGCCAAACAAAAGATTTAAAATTTCAGTTACTTTCAAGTGTTGATTTTTGTATGGTAAAACCATTTTAAAAAATGTCGGAACATTTTCTATCAGCACGAAGTCAGGGGATTTCAGTTTTATAAAATCAATGATTTTAAAAACAAGATAATTCCTTTCATCGTTGAGCATTTGCTCAACGTTTCTATTTTTTCCTGCAATGCTCATTCCTTGGCAAGGCGGTGAGGCAATTAAAAAATCTAATTTTTTAGGTGTGTTTTTTACAAGGGTTTTGAAAATTTTATCGTCCAGTATGTTTCCAGCAATCATGTCAGAATTTGGATACAATGCCTGATACAAGTCAGCTCTTTCCTGAACCAATTCGTTAGCGGCAATAATATTTATCCCTACTTCTTCAAAGTAAGTTTCTGCTATGCCTGCACTTGAAAATAGTGATGCTCCTATCATAGTTAAAACTTGAGTGTACTTTGTTGTGTTTTTATAGTTCTAAAATACTTTGCCTTTTCTTCGGCTGCTTTGAATAAGGCTTTTGTCTCTTCTTGCGGGTAAATTAATTCCGCAATTCTTTCACTTAAATATTCGTGTTCTAATTTTTTTAGGTCAAGATTAAAAAATGCTGAAAGTTTCGGTAAGATTTCTTCTGGCACATTTCTCTTACCATTTTCGATTTTTGACAATGTAGATTGGTCAATATCCAATGCAGCAGCAAGTTTTGTTAAGGTCAAGCCGTTGTCTGACCTGAGTTTATGAATATACTCTCCAAATGTTTCTTTCATCATCTTGATTTTTTCGCCTTGACAATTTTGTCAAAAATAACAATTATAGTTGCTTTGTCAAATATGTTGGCTCAGAAGTTATTCACTATGGGGTGGTGGTGGGCTTTGGGTGCGGTCGGGCAAAATTAAATGTGGTGTTTTTGTGTCGACTGTGCGTAGGCAAAACACCTCTTTTAATTTTGCGAAGCGTTGGCATTTTGTCCACTGTTTTCTGTCGGTTTATGTTAGAACTGTCGGTCGTCCTACGCTTGCACCTAACTTTGAGCTAAATACATGCTCCATATTATTTTATACAAAAATACTACAATAAAAAGCAAAAATAATGCTATCTTTTAGTAAATTTAAGATTCGATCTGCTAATACCATGCATAGAATTTATTTTCTCATTTCCATTCTCACGGCTTTCTCCAATGCTGCATTTTCAGTAACAACAGTTTCTGTTCCGGCATTTTCAAAAGCAACCTATGCCCAGTATGAAAAAGCTCAGGCAACTTTCACTATCTCATTCAACGGAGGCAACTACACAAATCCCTTTGATCCTGCCATTGCCCAGGTGGATGCACAAATTACTTTACCAAATGCTACAGTTATCACTGTCCCATGTTTTTATTATTATCCGGCAAACTATACTGTCAGCAGTCCTACCTGGTGGGATGCGACAGAAAACCCTGGTGCAGCAACCTGGATGCTGAGATATGCGCCAACCATGCTGGGAAATCATACGGTCAGAATAAGAGTGATTGACGCTAATGGAACACTCAACTCAGGAAATACCAATATCAATGTGATTGCCGGAACCAAAAAAGGATTTGTGAGACTCAACCCAGCCAAAGACCAATTTGCAAAATTTGATAACGGAACTGCTTATTATCCCATCGGAGTAAACCTTGCATGGAACGACGGAAGGCTGATGGGAAACTACAATCCCTACCTTGCCAACCTGGGCACCAATAAAGCTACCTGGATAAGATACTGGCTTACCGATTTTGCACGCCAGGCACTAGAATGTAGAAATACCCATTGGTCAGGTTGGTATGGAGGCCTTGGTACTTACAGCCAGCGTGCTGCGGGACTGCTGGACTCTGTTTTGAATGAATGTGAAAGAAGGGATATTTACATGCAGCTGGTATTGCAGCATCACGGACAGGTATCCACTACTACCAATGCGCAATGGGCAGACAATCCTTATAATTCCGCCAATGGCGGACCCTGTGCGAATGCCGGACAATTCTTTACAAACGTGGCAGCTAAAGCACAATTAAAAAAGCAGTACAGATATATTGTGGCGCGATGGGGATATTCTTCTAATGTGCTCGCCTGGGAATTATTCAATGAAGTAGAATTTACAGATGGTACTGATGCGGATATTGATGCATGGCACGATGAAATGAGCGCATATATCAAATCCATCGATGTAAACAATCATCTGATTACCTCCAGCAGCGGGGGAGATAATTCTACTTTGCCTTTGCTTGACAATAACGCTTCTCTGGATTTCACTCAATACCATATTTATGCCGGCTCCCCTATAGAAAAAAATGCTTTAAGCGAATCACAAACTTTAAAAGCCGCACAAAATAAACCTATATGGTGCGGAGAGTTCGGACTAAGTGGAAATTATCCTGCGGCCGCGGCAGGCGACAACTGGGCAGACCATGTGAGAAAAACCATGTGGATCGGAATGATGTCAGAAGTGCCAGCCATGTTCTGGTATTGGGATACCTACATACAAAACTATAATCTTTATAATGTATTCAGACCACTTGGAGTATATCTGACCGGTGTAGATATAGCAGGAGAAACAGGAGGAAATTATAATGCATTCAACTTTGCAAACAATCCAAATATTGTCGGCACTGTAACCGCCAGTCCGGGAAATAACAACTGGGGATACACCAATATTCCCAATCCATGGAGCTCAACAGTCACCGGAGACGGAGATGTTGCAGGCCTGAATAATCTTTGCCGTTACCTTCATGGAAGTTTTCAGGGCACAAGAAGCAGGGAGGCAACATTCACCGTAACCTTTCAAAGCGCCGGAAGCGCCATCTGCAATCTTGCTACTTCCTCAGGCGGAGGAACGAATACTTTACAGATATATGTAGATGGAGTTTTAAGAAACACCTGGAATATCCCTAACAATACTGGTGGAACTTTCACCACAACAACAGGGCTCACCGCAGGCACCCACACCATAAGATTTCTAAGCAGCGGACAGGATTGGCTGGATGTAAATAATTTTCAGTTTACCAATGTGCAGTTGAAACAGCTTAAGGGATATGGATATGTGGGAGGAACAAAGGCTTACGGATATGTGTATGATCAGTCACTTCCTCAATGGATTGACCCGGCAAGTGTTACTGCAGTAACCACAGCCCAGATTAAGATCGGATCGCTCACTCCGGGATCTTATAAAGTAGATTTTTTTGATCCTCAGGCAGGAAGCGCTTTTGTGGCGGGGGGAACTTACACAACAGTAAATGACACTATCACCGTCCCGATTCCTTCCTTCAAAAAAGATATCGCCTTTAAGGTTTACCCCAGCTCATTACCAGTAGAGTCAGGAGATTTTGAGGGAAAACTGATGGA
>JAIERY010000132.1 GCA_019746425.1 Cytophagaceae bacterium | reverse complement strand
TTCAGAAATAGAGCCATCTTTGCGCAGCGAATTTCAGGATGGGGAAACTTTCTTTGGTAGAATATTTCTTCCTATAAGTGTTGGTGAAATACAGGATGGTCAGGCTCCTGACTCGCTGGATTACCGTATGTATCTGAATGGGAAACTGCATTATCATGCCGGCGTTCAGGGAGAGTATATGCCCGAATCAGAATGGTCTTCCTGGTACTGGATACTTCCCGAAGATCTTCAAAAAGGTTTTGATTCTATACCCGCAGGAAAACATACGATCAGAATGGAAGTGTGGAGCAATCTCGGGTATGAAAAAGAAACCACTTACGTAGACAGGGAAACAGGCAAAGAGATGTTTTCTGAAACTTCTAAGGAAAATGCCGGTAAGTTTTGCGCTGCAGGAGAATTTACCTATCAGAAATAAATTAATTTTAGTATAAAAAAAATAACCCATGCCTCAAGGCATGGGTTATTTTTTTATACCAGCTGAAGCCTGTTATTTCTTGATAATTTTTTTGATATAAATATTGTCTCCGAAATTAATTTTTACAAAATAGGTTCCCGAAAGGAAATTGTCACCAAATGTAAAGTCTGAACCTGCTGTGCCTGAATAAATTTCTTTCCCAAGAACATCTGTTACGATGATCGTGGCTCCTTCAGCTCCTTTATAATTTATTTTAAAATTATCTTCACTTGGATTAGGAGTGATGCTGATAAAAGGATCTTCTACAAATGCAGTAGCTACATCGCTTAAGGTAGATTCTCCATTTACATCTGTCTGCTGTATTCTGTAATAAAGAGGTCCTTTCCCCGGGCTCTTATCAGTATACTGATAGTTGGAGGTCTGGAGGCTGGTCCCCTTGGCCGCTACTGTACCTATGGCGGTAAAATTTTTCCCATCGGTCGATCTTTGTATTTCAAAATGATCATTACTGTATTCTGATGCAGTGCTCCATAAAATTTTTACAGATCCGTTGCTGGCTTTAGCATCTATGTTCAGCCATTCCACAGGAAGCACACAGCCTATCGTGACGTTCTTGGTATTGGTCCAATTGTAACCGCATACCTGATCTGTGACTGTTAAAGTAACCGTAAAAGTATTATTGGTAGAATAACTATGTGATGGTGTAGCAAGCGTGCTGGTATTCGCAGCGCCAGAAGCTGGTTCTCCAAAGTCCCACGCAAAATTACTTACAGCAATATTGGCTCTGTAATAAGTTTTAAAATCATGAGAGAAATTTACTGTCGGACATCCTGAATTGAAAATATTTGGTCTGCTTGGATTGATCCATGCTTCGTTGGCCATTCCTCTATAAGTAAAGGGATACCAGATACCGGCCGTGACATTGGCATATATATATATCCGTTTGCAACATATCCGCATCCGGCACCGGCGGTGTTGGGATTATTTATTACTCCGTGATAAACGTTTCCTGAAACGCCGGCCACGGAACCATTCACTACATAAATTTTTCCATCAGGACCTAATTGCATAGTTCCTATCTCGCTGGAGTTGTTAGAGCTGGTAGTAGAAAGGTTGGTGATCACTCCTGTGCTCAGATCGTATTGATCCAGCCTGGGCAAAAGAAGATTTGACATGTATAACTTTGTTTCATCCGGAGAAAACTCACATCCATACCATATACCACCTGCTGTAAGAGCAGTAGATCTGACTAAGGCGCCAAGAGTACCCGTAGTTTTATTCCAGTTATAAACTTCTACCGATCCTGGTGCGCCATGCGTTACGAAGGCTATTCTGTTCTGACACTTGCTGATTTTCAAAGACCCCTGGTTCACGCTGCCGTTTATGGTACCAGTGCTGGTAACTCTTGCTCCTACACCTGCTGCTGTAACATTCCATGAATAATAATTGGTATTGCTGGTAGCGTGCGCCACTATCCAGTATCCATAATTACCATCCGTGCTTACCGTAACAGATTCAGTCACTGTACTAATTGCCTGCAATACATTGGGCCCTGATAGTATGGTAACTGTAGGTCCTGAAACAGAAAGCCTGTACCATTGAAGTCCATTACCTCCCAGCTCGCAGGCTGCAATAACAAGATAATATTGATTGAAAGGACTGGCAGGATCAGGGAATGCAATAGCGCCTTGTGTGGAAGAAAAGTATCCTGTTAAGGCGCTTACGTTGGTATTTGCTGAATTGTATAAAACTTGGTCGGTCACTGTGTAAAATGTTACATTCCCTGCACTATCCACCATGGTAGTGCCTGCTTCCTCGGCAGTATTGGAGTTAACATCGGCTACGCCTGAAATATTCACCGGTGCTCCTCCCATGAAATTCATACCGGCAACACCGACTCCGTTTCCGCTTTTTCCATAATACCATTTTGGCGGAATGGAAAAAGGGGCAACCTGGGCATATATATAATTTCCGTTGATTAATAAAGCAAGAAATAACAGTAGTTGGTTTTTCATAAGCAATTAAGGTAAAAGTGTATAATATTTATACGTATTGTATATAAAGAAGTAATAAGAACTTTACAAGATTTTTTGTTATTTTTATATAGCAATATATTGACAATCAGTAGCTTAAAATCAAGATTTATCTTATATGAGTACCAATTCTTTTTTATTAAATAATTGATTTTCAGTATTTTAATAAATGGAATAAAACCGGCTTGTATCATTTAGATTTTGGATTGGCCTGAGTTTTGCACATTCCAGTCTATAAAGAATTATTATGAAAAAGTTACTGGTCCGGGAAATAATCAACAGATGGGATCCTCTGGGATTATTATGCTATACATCAGAAAATCAGTATGCATTTGAAATCAATGAGATAACCAAAGCGCTGGAAAAAGAGAATGATTCCAAAAGGCTGGGAAGACGCATTTACCTTGCATTTTGCAGGGGATTTGGCGCTCATATTTTTAACAGGAATACTAATGAATGTGAAAAAATTGCCAGGAAGCTTTTATTTATAAAATTCAGGGAAAAAAATAAACTGACGTTAGGGCCTGCAAGGTATTAAACAGAAGGTCATTGTAACAATTTAATGACAGTGACCTTCTGGAATTCTGTTTTATTTAATCAGTAGCAGTCTCTGATTTCTGACAAGATTTCGCGTTACAAGCCTGCTGTAATAAACTCCCTCTTTCACTTTTCTTCCATCAAACTGAAATACATATTTATCTTTGGCATTCGCAATACCTTCGTAGAGCACTTGTTCCAGATTTCCTTTTTCATCATAAATTTCCAGGGTAATATATTGTGTGACAGAAGTAGTGAATTCTATATTCACGGATTCTGAAAAAGGATTCGGATAAGCATTCATCTCAACTATTTCCGGGGTGCTTTGCATAAATGATACAGAATCTTCCTGCCTCATCGCTGCCCCTAGATTATTTACCACTTTAAAATTAATAGTTAATGTAGTTCCCGCCGCACCGCTTCCATTGGTTAAAGTATAGGGAGTTCCTGTCAGTGAATAATCTCCCGGCGCCGGAGTCCATGGTTTGTAATTTCCATTGTCATCTCCTTTTAAAGAGTATGGTGCTGTATTTTCGTTCGTCTTTTTTCCATTCAGAATAAACACAACGCTTCCTACCGTAGCCGGATTTGTATTGGCTTTTATGTTTATTTTATTCGTCGGCAACTCTGCAAGATTGATCTGATCACTATTGTTGATAACTCTTATATCAGTATCAGTATCGGCGTTCACGAGAGTAAAGCTCACAAGTGTTTGTCCGGAGTTCGATCCGGCTGTTACATTGACATTCACTTCATCAAAGGCCGTAGCGTTATTGTTATCTTTTACCGTCAGTCTGAATTTATAAGAACCTTGCTGAAGATTTTTTACTTTCAGATTGGGGGTCAGATCTCCCGACATAGTTGCATTACCGCCTGAAGTTTTTGTCCAGGTATAGGAAGTGATGTTTCCGTCAGGATCCGATGCGCTGCCGTTTAATATAATTGAATCTAAAGGCAGTGCGATGTTTTTATCAGGTCCTGCGTTGGCTGTAGGCAGCTGGTTGCTGGTATTGTTCATTACTACAAAATTTATAGTAAGTGAATTACCTGCGGCGCCTTTGCCGCTTGCCAGTGAAAATGAAGTTGCTTTCAGGTTATAATTATCTAAAGCAGGTGTCCAGGCAGTATAATCTCCTGAGTTGTCACCTTTCAAAGAATAAGGCGCCGTGTTTTCTGTTTTACTGCTTCCGTTTAAAATAAAGATAACACTTCCTGTTACGGTTGGATTGGTATTGGCCCTGATGTTTATTTTGTTGGTAGGCAATGCACCTAAATTAATAGTGTCCTGAAGCTTTAAAGTACGTATGTCCTGATCTGTATCTGCATTCACTAAAGTAAAGCTGATCACTCCCGGGCCGGAAGGATTTATTACCATAACTTTTGCCGTATCAGATGCTATTCCTCCCTGATTGTCTTTGGCAGTCAGTCTGAAAATATAAATTCCTGCTGCAAGATTTTTTATTTTCAAAGAAAGGTGCGTGCTGTCTTCGATAAGACATGCCGGCCCTGATTCTTTTTTCCATAAGAAAGTAAGCGGATCTCCATCCGGATCAGATGCTGTTCCAAAAAGCGAAATAGTATCCTGCGGAAGACTTACAGATTTGCTTGGTCCTGCACTTACAACAGGTACAGCATTGGTAATGACGTTAGATGCATTGGGAGTAGGAGAGGTAAATTTTTTAAAGGTACTTGTTCCATTAGGATATCTCCCTTCTGATATATCGTCGGTCTGTGCAGTGAATGTGAGCGAGTCAAGGAAAGTAATTGAGTTTCCGTTTTTTTGTACGAGGGCAATCGCTTCACCTCCTCCGGATAATTTAATATCCACATGTAATTTTCCCTGAGGCATCTGCTTGTCTGCCCAGAGTAATATAAATCCATGTGCAGGAATAATGGTTTTCGCAGGATCAGAAGTAGAAATCTGATACTGTAAAGGGTTGGCAAGGTTATCTGAGATAAATAATCCTCCTATGTCAATGGCATTATTGGTGCTATTGTAAATTTCTATCCAGTCATCATGGTCGCCAAATTCATCCGTGATATTATTGGTGTTGCCTGCCAGAAATTCATTGATAAATAATCCTGTCCGGAGAGGAAGGATATTGTTTGCGGTAGGTGTAGGTGCGGCAAATAAAGTCTGGTTCACACTTGCATCCGGATATCTTCCGGTAGACACATCTGCACTTTGAGCTTTGAATGTTAATGAATCAATAACAATGTATTCTGTTCCGAATTTCTGGAACAGTCCTATCTGTTCTCCTCCCGTGCTAAGCTTTGGTGTCACATGCAATACTCCTTCTGTGGTTTCACCATCTGCCCAAAGTAGCAGGAAGCCTTTGGCAGCAATCGTAGTTAAAGATGGATTGGTAGTGGGTATCTGGTATGATCCAGGGTTGCTGAGATTATCCGTAATATATAATCCACCGATATCTACTGCCAGGTCTCCGGCGTTGTAAATTTCTATCCAGTCTTCATGATCACCGAATTCATCAGTGATCCCGTTGACGTTGCTTGCCACAAATTCATTGATGAATAATGTGCTGATGGAGTTTACAGTATTCTTCGCAGCGGGAGTTGGCTTGTTGAAAGAAATGAAATTTGCAGCGCCATCGAGATACCTTCCTGATGAAACGTCGGTGATCTGAGCGCCGAAGGTAAGCTGGTCCAGTGCAAAAGTATCGGAGCCTACAATTTGGAATAATCCTATCTGTTCTCCGCCATTGCTTAGCTTTGGCATTACATGGAGTACTCCTTCTGCCGGCTCTCCGTCTGCCCATAACAATTTATATCCTTTGGCAGGAATAGTAGTGGCCGCTGCATCGGTAGTTGGGATTTTATAAAGTGTTTTATTGGTAAGGATATCTGTAATATAAAGTCCGCCAATATTGATAGGGTTGTTTGTGCTGTTATAAATTTCTACCCAGTCATCCTTATCTCCAAATTCATCTGTATTGGTAAGAGAATTACTTGCTAAAAATTCATTGATGAAAAGCCCTGTGATGAGGCCGGTGTTTTTTACTACAAATGAAACTTCTGTGATGGCGCTCCACTCTGTGCCGTTTTTGATTCTTGCTTTTACGGCGACGCTGTTGTTAATATTTACCGGAGAAGAATATGCAATCGCAGCGGCAGCGATATTTCCATCTGCTGCACGGGGATCAGAACCATTCAGGGTATAATAAATTGTACCTGCTGCGTTTGGATTGGTAATTACTAATTGGAATCCTGCATTTACTTCTCCTCCTGAAGAGTTGAACACCGGCACATTGATTGATGGAAAATATCCCTCTGTCCTTAGTGCAGTTAAAAACCTGGCGACGTTTCCATTCATCAGGCCATCCAGTCTGTTTATTTCCGGCTGCCAGTGGTCATTTTTAGTTCTGGTTACTCCGTCATTAAGTGCATCGCCCCACCTTGCTGATTCTGCAATGATAGCATCTTTGATAAAATTATTAATCGCTGCCCAGCGTGCTCTGGAGTTTATATCAGTCAGCGGTCCGTTATTGAAACAATGCTTCTGTACTCTGTCTGCAAAGAGCATCATGAAACCTGGGTTTTTTCTGGCAGCATGCCACAGGCTTGCAATGATTACACCTCCGCTCTGTGACTTTCTGAAGTTAGGATGAACCCAGGCACCATTGTTCGAGCCATTGGTAACGTCCCATGACCATTCACCATCCCATGCATAGTAATGAAAAGGGGTAGCTGGGTTATTTCTGTTTCCTCCCCAGAAATTATTCTGAGGCCAGTCTGTCATTCCTGTCATCCACGTTACGATCATGTAGTCGCAGAAATCTTCTACATCAAGATACTCCTGTAGTTCATTGTAATTGGCAGCGATGGTCATGTCTTTATTCACCAGGGTATTTACCAGGTAATTATACCTTGCAGGGTCGCCATCTTTTGGTCCGTCATGATTTAAAGCAAACCAATCGGTGTCGGCGCCGCCAAGGTAAGCGGCAGAAAATTTTGTGTCAGGTCTTTCAATAGGATTATAAAGTCCCCAGTACAACCCATTGATGTATAAGTGTACAAAACTTCCGTGCGATCCTGTGCCTGATATTTCCACTTGCGACTCTCTGTACCATTCATCACGGGTATAACAGGTCCTGTTTGGATTCCAGCTTCTTGCCCAGGATCTGTTATTTCCGGCGCGGAGTACAAGTCCATCCAATGAAGTGATTACTGTATTGCCATTGACAGGACCTTGTTTTAATAATTGAGTGTTGAATTTAGGATCTCCGTAGGATGCTTTGAATTTTAAACGAAAAGATCTTTTAAGCCTGTTCCAGCTATGTCCTTCCAGCCCGCAATTTACCTGTTCACTTTTTGTTGGATCATTCGGATAAATTACTTCCACTGAAGCAGGGCTTTCTATGTCCTGTTCATTAGGTGCATCGTTGCTCGCCCAGAATTGATTTTTATCCATCACAATGCTCATAGTAGGAATGGCAAGCAAAGAATTTTTTATTGCTCCGCTATAGACAGGAGAGTTTACAATATCAGGGTCCATTTCATAGTCATGCACTGCGGTACCCTGTCCGGTACTGTAAGTATTATTAGGCCATCCCGGAATGGTTGCAGGTTGATGAATTACTTCATCTGGAAAAATATAAGAGTGTGTGTATACTTTGGAAACGATGGTACCGCTATATGCAATTGCGCGTATATTGCTGGTGCCGCTAATGGTGATAGGAGAAGAGTAAATAGTACCTGTGCTTGTAGTGGGTGCAGTGCCATTCGTAGTATAGCGTATGGTAGCCCCTGCTATGCCTGAGGTAAGCGTGAGTTGAAATGATGCATTGTAAAAACCTCTTTTGTGACTGAAGTCTACCTGGTCCTGCGCCTTTAAAAAGTTTTCCGCTGATAACAGGAAAAAAATACTGATACAAACGAAGAAAAATCTAAAGTTTCTCTTTCCTAAATAAAAATAAACATAGCTGATCATAGTTGTGAAGTTAAAATGCTGATAGTAACTCGGTTTCTAACTATCACGAATGGCTTATGTTTAAGCCGGAGATCTATTTTATTATTATATGATATTTATTTTATCAGATAAAAAATTTCTGAAAGGCTGTTCTGATAATTTCCCGGAGACATTAAGCCATTCGATGTATTTCAAAATAGTCTTGTAATATATTTCTTAATAGTACTCTTCTTCTTGTATTTCCGGAGAAAGTTTGGTGTTGTCTTTTATTTTTCCAGGGAAAAATATTTTTCGTTATGAATGGTGTCCTGTAATTGAATCATACCTTTAATTTCCTGTTGCAGCTTTTGCGCATTCTTTTGGATTCCAGTTCAATATTTTTGTAGTTTCTTCTTTCCGGCACTTGTATCATCTTTTCATGAAGGCCTATCTTGCTGGAATTTTTCAGAGGAAGGCAACTCCTAATCCCATGCGAAAATTCTGCCGGAATTCTTTCTTGGCATCATATCCATAGGAAGCCTGAAGAGGTTCTTATCCTGTGTTTCCTGCTTTTTTACATAAAATTAGCGAATTTCCCTGTCCTGAATCAGGAAGGTGCTGTCTAAACAGTTTTTTCATTCTCCCTGTTATCCTGATATATTATTTAAATCAGCTATATATTATATGAAAAGAAAATCTACAGGTTATGTATTGTTTATTATTGGTTTGTTTTTTTGTGGGCTTACCTCTGCTCAATCATGGAGCAAGCTTGATTCAGAGGGAGATGCCTCTGTAGTTGCCATTGATAGTTTTATTTTTTCCCGGGATAAAGATGGTAACATTATAAAGCGTAGTGATGATGGCGATTTCTGGACGGTGGTTTTAACCACTACCGGAGGAAATTTGAAAAAAGGAAATGACAATCATTTATACTATTATAATGATAATATCCTTTTGGAGTCTGCCGATAAAGGCAATTCATGGGATACCATTCCGCTGGCTTTTATCCGTGATATAGAAAGCGAAGACTTCTTTTTTGAAGATGTAATACAGCAGATTGAGACCGTCAATGGTTTTATTGTAGTAAAAGAAAGTACAAGCACTAATTATGATGCGCCCGCTTATGCCGAATATTATCATATTGTAGATCATAATGGCAATCTTGTGCGTGACTTTACTTTTGTTTCCGATCCCAATTGCCACAATAATAATTTAGTGCTCCCTCAGATTTATTCCAATGGGACACACCTCTTTAATGTATTTATTAATAATGATGTATGCCCGACTTTTAATGTGGTAGACCTGGTAATATCTGCCGACAATGGCAATAGCTGGAATCATTATCCGCTGGATTCAATTCTTCCTGATGGCTATACTTTTGATAAATTCCTGGACGATGGAGCGCACATATATTTGCAGGCTAAGTCCGGAAGTTCCATTAAAGTATTTTTTGTGAATACAAATGGAGCCTTGGATGAGTTGGAATTAACCGGATTGCCTTCATTGGTGATTAATGCCATTACAAGTGTAGAAAGCAATCTTCTGGCTTCGGTAAATTTTCAGATTTATATAAGCAAAAATCAGGGTGATAGCTGGAGTTTGTATTCTATGTCGGGGTTCCCTTCGGGAGCAACTGTTAACAGTATTGCAAAAGCCGGTGAAAATCTTTTCGCGGGAACCGATCAGGGGATATGGAAGACAAAGTACTCATCAGTATCTATTGCTGCTGTAAAAGACAAGGAATTGAATACTGTTAATATTTATCCTAATCCTTCTTCCGGAAGTTTTCATATTGCCGGTCTTGAAGAAGTGTCTGTTGTTGAAGTTTATTATATGAATGGAGAAAAAATCTATGAGATAATAGCGGAAGAAAAAGATGTGATATTGAATCCCGGTCTTCAGGAGGGTATGTATATTTTAAAAATTAAAAATGAAGGGGGATCAAGTGTAAGCAGATTGGTTATCAGATAATATTTTACAGAAATAATTTTATACAAAGGTGATCCATTGTGATCACCTTTTTTTATTGTAGTAAAATTTACATGGGAAATGATCAAATAACTTACATGTCAGCCTGATTTCAGGATAACTACCTGATAAATCAGTAAAAAAGCGGTATACATAGAATAAGCGTTTCCGTATATTTAAAAATCAGCTATGGATCTATTCTTATGACTTTCGAGAAATTAAATTGTGTGCTTTTGATTGACCATGACAGGGTAAGCAACTTCCTCAACGAGCGTATCATTACACGTACGGGGATAACTTCAGAAATCAAGCAGGTTCAGAACGGACAATATGCGCTTGAGTTTATAAATGAATTTGTAGACAGGAATAAAATATTTCCTCAGTTAATTTTCCTGGATTTGAATATGCCGGTAATGGATGGGGAAGAACTGCTGGACAGGCTGGCCTTATTTGATAAAGTAATTTCAAAAGATTCTTTGATCTTTATTCTTACCGCTTCCACTCACCCGGATGATATCAGGAAGATTTCAAGATTTCCTCATGTGAGTTTGCTTCCCAAACCTCTTACTCATGAAAAACTATTGAATATTTATGCCCTGATTAAAAAAATAAAAAAGTATTACAGGATCATACCCAGGTAGTGATTTATGTCAGCGCTATTACTTCCTGTTCAAGGTTTATGCTGGCCTGTTTTTCGAAAGGGCTACAATATCTTTTACTTCCAGTACCTGCTTGTCATACCCTTTCAGTACAGAATTGATCATGGCCAATGCCATTTCTTTTAAAGTGGAAACATATTTTGGGAAGACTGTTCTCCATACAGGATAGGCCCAGGAAAATGCTGCATAATATTTGTTGGAATTCTTAAGGCCTTTTGTCGGCTGCATGTATCCTGGTCTGAAGGCATATACTTTTTTGAAAGGAAGCTTCATTAAATCATTTTCGGTTTTTCCTTTTACCCTGGCCCACATGCTTTTTCCTTTTTCAGTACTGTCTGTGCCTGATCCGGAAATGTAACCGAAAGTCATATCAGGATTATGTTTTACAAGCGTTTTTGCGACATGCATCGTAAGATCATAGGTCAGCTTGCTGTACTCGGCTTCATTTTTGCCAATGGAAGTTACTCCAAGACAAAAGAAGCAGGCATTGTAACCTTTCAGCTGACTTTCGATGGGAGAGAAGTCTAGAAAATTACTGTGTATGATCTCCTTTAGTTTGGGATGGGTGACACCGCTAGGTTTCCTGGTGATGACCAATACATGTTCTACCTCAGGATGCAGAAGACACTCATGAAGAACGCCTTCTCCTACCATTCCCGTTACCCCTGTAATAATTGCTTTTATTTTCATATATATATATTATTTGCTGGTTTTTAGGTTTTCCAAAGCGGGTGTCCTCACCCGCTAAAGGCATTCTGATAATTCAATTTTCAGGGTAGACGTATAAAGTAATATAAAATTGTATAGGTCTATGCCGGGTGAAGACACCCGGCCATGTTTATATAAGGCCCAGGTCTTTTCTTGTTTTTTTTGGCAGTTTCTCTGCCACCAAGTGATAAGACTCTTTAATATACTGCTCCCATTCTTTGTTGTTTAGTCTATTAATATCATCCAATTGTATCCAGTGATACATGCCTATGTATTTATGTTTAGCAAATCCCTCTATGGAAATGATCTCCTCAAAAATATCTTCCGGTACTTTAAAAGACGCTGTGACGGGAAAACTATCAGGTGAGGTGACTAAAAACATTTTATCGCCTACGCTGAAACATAAATGGTCTTCCCATTTGATGTCTTCCGTTACTTCGGGAAGTTCAAGTGATATTTTGCGTAATCCTTCTACGGTCATTGTATTTGCTTCTTCTGTATAGTATCTAATAATCTAAAGCACTCATTCTCTTCAATTTTTACAATTGCGACGTACATTGATGTCCATATTGTCTGGTTAAAGATTAAGGTGTGCGATGCCAGACATTGTGCATTAATTTAAAGAACACCATGCATCCGTCATTCCTGCGAAGGCAGGAATCTCGTCCTATTGCACAATGTTAACTCATCTTATTTTATTCGCATCCTTCTATATCATTCCATAAATCTTTTAATTGAGGGTTAAAAGATTTTATCAGATTTTCTTTCCATGAGCGCTTCCATTTTTTTATTTGTTTTTCTCTTTGAATAGCCGCTTCTATTGTTTCATGGAATTCATAATAAATAAGGTAAAGACAATTATATTTAAAAGTAAACCCAGGCTTCTTTTTTTCTTTATGATCAGTAGTTCGTGAAATTAAATGACTTGTCACTCCTGTGTAGAGTATTGTTCGGGATTTGTTAGATGTGATGTACACATACCCTCCTTTGGCAATCATAATATTTAGCTGGTGATTGAAAGGGAAAGATAATACAAAAGGACGAGATTCCTGCCTTCGCAGGAATGACGGAAACTTATAAAATAAAAAAGGCGCAGATCTCTCCGCGCCAAAAAAATAAAAGGATACAGGTTTGTTTTCTATTCGATGCCTACATAAACATATCCATCTTCAATTTTAACAGGATAAGTTTTAATGCTATAATCTTCTCCCGACATGCATTCGCCGGTCTGAAGCGAAAAAGTTTTTTTATGAAAAGGACAAGCTACTTTAGGTTCTCCCTCTTTATCGCCCACCATTCCCCTTGAAAGTACCATCTGCATTTTATGCGGGCAAAGATTTTGCGTCGCATACCATTCTCCTCTTTTTTCAAAGTTGAAAACAGCAATCTGCTTGCTGCCATGTTTGATGCAGGCTCCTCCATTGGCTGGAATCTCCTCTGTTTTTGCAGCTTTAATCCATGTGATTTTTTTTGATACTATATCCATAATATTTTAATTCAAAATTTAGCATTCAAAATTCATAATTTTATTTGTCCCAATCCACCGGGATTTTTTGTCCGCGTAATGGCCTGAACTGAATAGATGGATCTGATTCATCCGAATTGGCGAAGTGAGAAAATTTCTTCCTTTTTTCCGGATCAATTACTACTTCTTTCCACTCGCATTTATAAGTATTCACCAATCCCTGCATTTCTTCTTCCAGTTGTTTGCATATTCCAAGTGAGTCATTGATGATCACATCTTTCAAATATTCCATTCCGCCTTCCAGTTTGTTAAGCCAGGTAGCAGTTCTGGTCAATGGATCAGCGGTCCTGATGTAGAACATCAGGAACCTGTCTATGAATTTAATACATGTTTCAGAATCAATGTCGGATGCGAGTAATTTGGCATGCTGAGGTTTTGCTCCTCCGTTTCCGCACACATAGAGGTTCCATCCTTTTTCTGTCGCGATAATCCCAAAATCTTTGCACTGTGCTTCTGCACATTCTCTTACGCAGCCGGAAACGGCGCTCTTTAATTTATGCGGCGCTCTCAGACCTTTATATCTTTCTTCCACCTCAATGGCAAATGAAACGGAATCCTGTACGCCATACCTGCACCAGGTAGAGCCTACACAGCTCTTTACTGTTCTCAATGCCTTGCCATAGGCATGTCCGCTTTCGAAGCCTGCTTCGATCAGTTCCTCCCAGATTTTCGGAAGATCATTTACCTTGGCGCCAAAAAGATCTATTCTCTGACCGCCGGTAATTTTGCAGTACAAGTCATATTTAAGTGCGACTTGTCCGAGCACTATTAATTTATCGGGCGTGATTTCTCCGCCAGGAACGCGGGGTACTACAGAGTAAGTACCTCCGCGTTGTATGTTGGCAAGAAACCTGTCATTGGTATCCTGTATAGTTGCCTGCTTGAGAATCATTTCATTCCATAAGCTGGCCATGATGGAAGCGACAGCAGGTTTGCATACTTCGCATCCGTCACCTTTGCCGTATTGCTCAAGCAGTTCATTGTATGATTCCAGCTTGGTGGATTTTACAATGTCAAATAATTCCTGTCTTGAATATGGAAAATGTTCGCAGATAACTTTTTGTACCTGCTTTCCTGCTGATTGTAAAGTAGCAGTTAAAAGATCGTTAAGCATCGGAACACATCCTCCGCAGCCCGTGCCTGCTTTGGTGCATTTTTTTATTCCGGGAACATCTCCGAGTTCGTTATAAGTAATGGCATTGCAGATATCTCCTTTGGTAACACTTTCACAGGAACATATAAGCGCTTCATTAGGAAGGCTCATTACACCCTGCATGGAATTTTCAGAAGCGCCGCCGCGTGCGCCCAATATAAGATCTTCAGGAGTAGGAGGAAGCACGATCGCATTCTTGGAGGTTTGCAGCAGCATATTGTAGTCTGCGGCATCGCCTACCAATATTCCGCCTAATAATTTTTTTCCGTCAGGAGTGATATTGATTCTCTTATAAACTCCTTTGGCTTTGTCTTCAAACACGATAGATCTGAATTCTGTCTGTGCGCAGAAAGGATCTCCGAAGCTTGCTACTTCAACTCCTATTAGTTTTAGTTTGGTAGACATGTCGAAGCCTGTAAAAGTTTTTACAGTGCCTGCCATCTGGCTTGCTACTACTTCTGCCATTTCGTAGCCAGGCGCGACCAGGCCGTAAATTATATTCTGATGCAATGCCGCTTCTCCAATAGCGTAGATATTTTTATCGGTGGTCTGCATGTAGTCATTAACGATGATTCCTCCTCTGGGGCCGACTTCCAGTTTCGCCTGCACTGCCAGCTCGTCTCTCGGTTTGATGCCAGCAGAAATTACCAGCATGTCTATATTCAGTTCAGAATTGTCTGCGAATGCCAGGCCGGAAATTTTTTCTTCTCCTGTTATCTGTCTGGTGTTCTTATTTAAATGAACGGTAATGCCCAGCGATTCAATTTTCGCCTGCAGCATTCCTGAACCTGCATCATCCAGCTGTCTTGGCATAAGCCTGGAAGCAAATTCTACCACATGTGTTTGCAGTCCGAGGTCCATCAAAGCTTTGGCAGCTTCAAGCCCTAGTAATCCACCACCTATCACTGCCCCTGTTTTGCAATTGGCTGCATATGATTTTATAGCTTCAAGGTCTTCAATGGTTCTGTAAAGGATAACGCCTTTTTTGTCTACGCCCGGAATGGGAGGGACAAAGCAGCTTGATCCTGTAGCCAGTATTAGTTTTTCGTAGGGAATATTTTTACCCTTTTGGGAGAGTATGGTTTTCTTTTCTCTGTCGATGGAAATGATGGGATCTTTTACGTAGAGAGTGATATCGTTTTCATGATACCATTCCATAGGAGCCATTAAAAGATCGTCGGCTGTTTTGCCGCTGAAATACTCTGATAAATGCACCCTGTCGTAGGCAGGCCGGGGTTCTTCTCCGAAAACAATGATATTATATATTTTATGAAGACCCTTTTCTACGAGTTTCTCACAAAATTTATACCCAACCATGCCATTTCCGGCTATTATGATGTTTTGAACAGGTTTTTGCATAGGTCTATTATTACTTACTTAAAAATAAGTAAAAAATATTAAACTAAGTAATATTACGTAAATAAATATTTAAACCAAATACGTAAATTCTTCGTTATTACAAAAAACAACTGGGAATAATAATATTCGGATTACGTAGATTTTAAGAATACCTCTTAGAATTCTATTTAAAATGAGGTATTTTTACATAGGCGCACTATATTATATATTCTATGAATAAAGGGCTCGAAGGCGTAGACAATCCGGAACTGAATAAAAAACTGGAAGTAGGTAAAAAGACATCCCGCAACCTGACGCGCCTTTATATTGCTGCCTTAACTGCCGTAGCGCTTCTCACCATTACCGGCCAGATTCTTATCAGAGATTCTATTAATAATCAGTTGAGCGATTCTCATGTCATCAACCTGGCAGGAAGTCAGCGATACAAAAGTCAGCAGATTTGTAAAATGACCTTATTGATTTATTCTGATATAGATCATAAAGATTTTTCTGATAAGGGCGCTGTGTTGAAACAATTACTTGAGCAATGGAAAAGAGGACATGAGGGGTTGCAGTTTGGCAACGAAGAGTTAAGTCTTCCGGGAAACAACAGCAAACAGATAAGGAAGATGTTTAAGGAACTGGATCCATACTTTAATACTATTTATAATAATGCGCAGAGAATAGTGATTGTCAAAGAAAATAAACTGAATATTTCTAAAGAGAATCTAGCTGTTTCCATGCGTCTTATCCTTGACAACGAAAATAATTTTTTGCAGAGAATGGATGCTATCGTCCATCAGTATGATAATGAGGCGCGGGAAAAAGTAGTAGTGCTTAAAAGTATTGAAACAGTGCTGTTGATCATTACGCTTATTATTCTTCTGGTGGAAGGTATCTTTATTTTCCGGCCGGCTGCTGTTAAAATCAGGAATACAATACATGACCTCGTATTGTCAGAGGCGAAAGCTTCAAGCCTGGCCAAAGATTTATCGGAGGCAAATAATTCTCTTGAGAAATCTATTAAGGAATTAAAGGATATTAACTTTGCGCTTGAGCATGCGACTATATTGGCGAAGACCGATAAATATGGCGTGATCAACTATGTGAATGATAAGTTCTGCGAGATCTCCAAATATTCCAGAGAAGAGCTGATCGGCAATCGTTTTCATATACTGAGCGGGCATTATCATTCCCGTTTGTTTTTTGATAATATGTGGGAAACCATTTCTGTGGGAAAGATCTGGAACAATGAAATTAAAAACCGCGCAAAAGATGGATCGTACTTCTGGCTGGATGCAACGGTAGTGCCGGTGCTGGACAAAGAAAATATTCCTGTAGAATATATAGCCATTTATACAGATGTAACAGAAAGATTCAGGCAGAGTATCAATGAGCAGAAAATCCGTTCGTCTTCCATTATTGAAGGGCAGGAAAAAGAAAGAAGGAAAATTGCCAGGGAATTGCATGATGGTTTAGGGCAGATGCTTACGGCGCTAAAGTTTACCATAGAAGGATTAAAAGGCGCTCATGATCACAAAGAGAAGGAGCTGCTATCAGAAATCAAGAAGCTGATTTATGAAACCATTGCAGAAGTGAGAAAAATTTCATTCAACCTCATGCCCACAGTATTGAATGATTTTGGAATTGTTCCTGCTTTTAAGCATCTTTCTGATCAGGTATCGAAGTCTTCCAAAACCAATGTGATATTTGAAAACAGTTCGGTTATAGAACGCCTGCCCAAGACTGTTGAAATCAATCTTTACCGAATCATGCAGGAGGCATTAAATAATGCCATCAAATACTCAGAGGCAGATGAGGTGCGAGTGAAACTGATGAACAGCAACGAATATTTGCAGCTTGAAATAAGCGATAATGGTAAAGGCTTCACTGCTACAAATATTAATAATAAAAAAAGAGTCAACCAGTCAGGCAATGGGATTATTAATATCCAGGAAAGAACCAGCCTGATCGACGGACAATTCAGAATTGAAACCGCTCCCGGCATGGGAACAAAAATATTTATTAAGGTACCTATTAGTCTTGAGTAATGAGTCTTGAGAAAAATATTTCCTGCTCAGATACAAGGTTAAATGCTAAATGTGTTAAATCTTGACATGGAACCTGTAACTTGTAACCTTTAACTATTTTAATAATGAAAACAATAAAAGTAGTATTGGCTGATGACCATGGCATCGTAAGAAACGGGATTAAGTCTACCCTCAATGACGCGAAAAATATTAAGGTGATTGGCGAAGCCGCCAATGGACTGGAAGCCATCGATGCTGTTAAAAAACTGCAGCCTGATGTAGTGGTGATGGATATTACCATGCCTGAGATGAATGGTATTGAAGCGGTGGCCCAGATTCATAAAAAATTTCCTGCAGTCAATTGCATGATGCTTTCCATGCATGACAAGGAAGAATATATTTTTAAAGCCATTGAGGCCGGCGCCCTCGGATATCTTTTAAAAGATACAGACCGAGATGAGTTTATCAAAGCAATTGAAACAGTGGCAAAAGGAGAAAAATATTTTCCTACCGCTATATCCAATGTATTGGTTACAGGATATCTGCATAAAATAAAGAGCGGCGACTCTGCCGAGGAATCTGACTCCGCGCTTACCAGAAGAGAAAAAAATATCCTCAAGCTGATTGTGAATGGAAAGAACAACCGTGAAATTGCCGAAGACTTGGACCTCAGCGTTCGTACCGTCGAAACCCACCGCTTTAATATTATGAAAAAGCTTAATGTGAAGAATGCGATTGAATTGGTGAAGGTGGCAATAGAAGAGAAGATAGTTTAATAAAGCTTACCAATTTCATAGGCATAAGGATTTGCCAGAAAGGCACAAAGACACGAAAGATGACTTCTCTTTGTGCCTTTGGGCTTATTATATATATACGTAATTACTTTGCTAACGCTATTTCGAATAACCTGTCCAATCTACGTAATTGCGCGTTGCTTATTTCCCTCTTAATGTTTCTCATAATCAAAATATTACAATTCAAAGTCTGTATTTAGTTAAATAAAGAATCTGCGTACAATACGTAAAAAAATACGTATTACTACTTAGTTTTCATTTTTTAATTTTTATATTTGGATATATATGAAAACGAAAGGAGATATTATGAATAACAACTATACATAAGATATAAAAACAAAGCCCCGGAGTAACGGCAATTACCCGAGGCTTAATCCCAAAGACTAAATAAAAATTTATTTAATCCTTAATCCCCAAAGAAAATGAAAATTTACTTTTTAATCAAATCGCTTGTTTTTATAGCTGTTTTTTTGCTCTGTTTTGACGTTTCTGCTCAGCAATTTATTTTTAACGGGCAATTCAGAACACGAACCGAGTACCGTTTTGGTCAGGGTACTTTAACTGACCCTTCTGTAAACCCTACATTTTTTACCTCACAGCGTATGCGTTTAAATGTAGGATACAATTCCGACAGGTTTAAATTTTATACCTCCATCCAGGACATTCGTGTCTGGGGAATGGATGGCTCCACTATATCCAATATGGATGGTAACAAGTTGTTCCTTCATGAAGGATGGGGAGAAATTATTTTTAACGATACTGTCTTTTTAAAAGGACTGAAAAATCTCTCTCTTAAAATAGGGAGGCAGGAGATCGTTTACGATGAAGCACGTTTGCTTGGAAACCTCGACTGGTTGCAGCAAGGACGAAGACATGATGCCGCCATTTTGAAATTCAACAAAGGTACCTGGTTTGCTGATGCAGGTTTTGCCTTCAACCAAAACAGGGAAAAGAAAAATGCCGGTTCCCTTTATACCGGAACTACTTATCCGCCACAGCTATCATCCGACTCTGTCGCAATCAACGCTGCGCCGGGAAGTAATTTCATTGGTACTATGTATAAGTCCATGCAGTATTTATATGTAGCGAAAGAAATTGGTTTTACGAAAGTATCCTTCCTGTTTTTTACAGACAATTTTCAGAAGCCTGCCAAAACAGGTAATACGAAATTCAACAGAAGCAAAGGAGTGTATAGCCGAGTTACTACCGGAGTCACCATAGTAAGCAATATTAAAAGAAAGCATAAAGCAGAAGCATACGGATATTACCAGGGAAATCAGGATGTGAGCGGAAAAACCATGGATGCCTACTCTGCAGGTGCGAACATACTTTTCGGAATCGGAAGAAAATTTATGATAGGTCCAGGAGTTGATTTTCTTTCAGGAAATGATCTGAATAAACCTGCCACAGTTAACCGTCGCTTCGATCCGTTGTATGGAACGCCTCATAAGTTCTGGGGATATATGGATTACTTCTATGTCGCAGATGCTTATGGATTGAATGGTAACAATACTTTACAGCCCGGCTTGCTCAACTATTTCTTAAAAGCTAAATACAGGCTGAGAGATAACCTGATGGCCAATCTTGATATCCATGAATTTTTTGCCGGCAATACTGTCGCTGATCTTTCAACTGTAGCAACAGACGATGAACTTGATAAAAGATTGGGTACTGAAATAGATTTTGTATTGCAGTATTCATTGACCAAACAGATAGGAATAGAATTTGGATATTCGGTAATGATGGGTACCAACACGCTCGATAAATTAAAAGCTCCTGTGATGGACAAAAAGAACATAGGTAACTGGGGATATATCATGATCAACATCAGACCTGACTTTATCTCAGCCCTT
>JAIERY010000420.1 GCA_019746425.1 Cytophagaceae bacterium | reverse complement strand
GTCTATTGTTTCGATAATTTTTTTATCCCAAAACTATCCTTTTTTCAATTACTCCCCAACTTTTAACGCTGACCCAATTAATTCTGGCTCCTCGAAACCATGCAACTACTAATAATACTATGTACAATAGTAAAATCCCTAAATTAATAAATCTATGATCTTTAAATATAGCCCTCATCTTAATTAGCTTTTAGATCTGAGACTGCCACGTCGCTACGCTCCTCGCAATGACGTGTAAGAGACCTACATTTTCTCCTTCAAATACTTCGCCGTATAATTATCTTTCAACTTCACCATTTCTTCTGGCGTTCCTTCAAAAGCTACTTTCCCTCCCTGATCTCCTCCTTCCGGACCAAGATCAATGATCCAGTCGGCGCATTTTACCATTTCCATGTTGTGCTCAATAATAATTACCGTATGTCCCTGATCTACCAGTGCATTCAAAGCATTCAATAATTTTTTAATATCATGAAAATGCAAACCTGTAGTGGGCTCATCAAATATGAAAACGATATGCTCTGAGGAATTGGCAGAACTTTTATCCAGGAAGGATGCTAGCTTTACCCTCTGCGCTTCCCCGCCGCTGAGCGAACTGGAAGATTGTCCCAGTCTCACATATCCTAAGCCCACATCAAACAAAGGTTGCAGCTTATCTGTAATTCTTGGTTTCTCTTTAAAGAATTCAAGGCTTTCCTCCACTGTCATGTCGAGCACTTCAGTAATATTTTTGTCTTTGTATTTTACTTCCAGAATTTCCTGCTTGAATCTTTTTCCGTCGCACCCCTCGCATTTCAAATGTATGTCCGCCATGAACTGCATTTCCACTGTCACAGTTCCTTCTCCCTGGCAGATTTCACATCTTCCGCCATCTACGTTGAAAGAAAAATGTCCTGACTTATATGATCTTGTCTGGGCAAGCGGCTGCTCTGCATACAATTGTCTGATCAGATCATATGCTTTCACATAAGTAACCGGATTTGACCGTGAAGATTTTCCAATCGGATTCTGATCGACAAATTCCACCCTGCTTATTTTTCCAATGGCTCCTTCAAGCCCATCAAATTTCCCTGTGAAGTCCCCACCAGCCCCATACAATTTCTCTAAGGCAGGTGTGAGAATTTTTTTCACCAATGTAGATTTTCCCGAGCCGCTCACTCCAGTGATCATCGTCATCACCTGCAGCGGAAATTTCACACTAATATTTTTTAGGTTATTTTCCCGGGCTCCTTTTACTTCTACATACTCATTCCACTTCCTTCTTCTCTTCGGCAATTCAATCGTTTCTTCATGAGTTAAATACCTTATCGTATGTGAATCCAGGGAATCTTCCATCTGGTCAATGCTTCCCTGGAATACAAGCTTGCCTCCATGAGATCCTGCATCCGGACCAATATCTATGATCTGGTCTGCCGCGCGCATCACTTCTTCCTCATGCTCCACTACTATTACTGTATTTCCTATATCGCGTAAAGTTTTCAGAACACTTATAAGCTTCTGCGTATCTCTCGGGTGTAGTCCGATACTTGGCTCATCCAGGATATACATCGAACCAACCAGCGCGCTTCCCAATGAAGTCGCCAGTTTTATTCTCTGGTATTCTCCTCCTGAAAGTGTGGAAGATATTCTATTCAGGTTCAGATAGCCGAGTCCTACTTTCTCCAGGTATTCAAAACGGTTTTTTATTTCTGTAAAAATCCTTCCGCCTACTTTCGCATCAAATTCATTCAGCTGTATGGTTTTAAAAAATTCCAGCGCTTTTGAGACCGGCATCAGCACAAGGTCGACAATGGACTTGCCCGCCACTTTTACATAAGCGGCGTCTTTCCTGAGACGCGTTCCTTTACAATCGGGGCATGCGGTTCTTCCGCGATAGCGGGAGAGCAATACTCTGTATTGAATTTTATGTGTCTTGGCTTCCAGGTATTCAAAAAAGTCATTAAGCCCTTTAAAATAACTATTACCGGTCCAGAGCAGTTCTTTTTCTTTTTCACTAAGATCAGAATAGGAACGGTGAATAGGAAAATCAAATTTGATCCCGTTCTTTACCAGCGGAGCATGCCATTTGGCGTTCATTTTTTCGCTCCTCCATGGGGCGATGACTCCTTCATATACCGAAAGACTTTTATCCGGGAAGACCAGGTCTTCGTCAATGCCGAGGACACTGCCAAAGCCCTCGCATCTTTTGCATGCACCGTAAGGATTATTGAAACTGAATAAATTCAGACTAGGTTCTTCGAAAGTAATTCCATCCAGCTCAAACCTGTCGGAGAATTTTCTTTTCTTTCCTTCCACATCAATAATACATTCTCCCTCTCCTTCGAAAAAAGCAGTCTGCACCGAGTCTGACATTCTGAAAATATTCTCTTCTTCTCTGGATGCAGTTGCACGATCGATAAGGATAAGAATCTCCGACCCTTTTTTTATTTTAAATTTTTTATCGGTTGCTTCTTCAATAAAAACAATTTCTCCATCAATCATTACCCGGGTGAAACCTTTTTGCAGAAGAATGCCCAGCTCATTCTGAATGGTTCTCCCTTCTTTTGGTTTCAGAGGAGACAGGATCTGGATTTTATCTCCTTCTTTTAAAGAAGTGATGAAGTTAATGACATCGGTAACGCTGTCTTTTTTTACTTCATTTCCTGAAACAGGTGAATATGTTTTTCCAAGTCTTGCAAAAAGGAGTTTAAGATAATCGTAGATTTCTGTAGTGGTTCCAACCGTGGAGCGCGGATTTTTGGTATTGACTTTTTGCTCTATCGCTATCGCCGGCGACACTCCTTTAATATACTCTACTTCGGGCTTTTCCATTCTGCCCAGGAATTGCCGGGCATAGGAGCTTAAGCTCTCTACATACATTCTTTGGCCTTCCGCAAATAAAGTATCAAAGGCCAGCGATGATTTTCCCGAGCCTGAAAGGCCGGTTATTACTACCAATTTATTTCTTGGAATGGCCACTGAAAGATTTTTCAGGTTATTTACCCTAGCCCCCTTGATAATAATGAACTTTTTAGGGTCCAATTCATCTACTTTAAAATTTTTTTGCTCTGTTTTCGCCTCAAGCATAGATTTTGCTGTCTATTGGGTAAGATTTGTAACCAAAACCCAAGTTATTAAGTATAATGGATATTATTGGGATTGCAAATCCCAAATTTTATAAGTATATTAGAATAGTATTTGTTCCAGTTTACATTGTCTTTTAACAAGTAATTTAAGTTTAACCCTAAACCCCACAATATGAGATAGACCTCTACGTTAACCAAACGAATGTTAAAAATGAAAAATAAGATGATTAGTGATGCCCAACTGGTGTCATTATATATCAAAGGTAACGAAGAGGCTTTTGCTCAATTGTTAAAAAGACACAAATCCAAGGTCTATACGACAATTTACCTCATTGTAAAAGATCAGTACATCGCTGAAGATCTTTTGCAGGAGACCTTTATTAAAGCAATCAATAAATTAAGATCCGGAGATTACAACGAGGAAGGCAAATTCCTTCCATGGGTAATGCGTATTGCGCATAACCTGGCAATAGATTATTTCAGAAGGGCCAAAAGATATCCTACTGTTATCATGGAGGATGGAACATCTATCTTTAATTCTCTGAATTTCTCTGAAGATTCTACAGAGTCAATTCAGATTAAAGATGAGACACATGCGCTTTTGAGAAATCTTATCCAGACACTTCCGGATCCGCAAAAAGAAGTACTATTAATGAGGCATTATGGTGAGATGAGCTTTCAGGAAATTGCAGAGGCTACAGGGGTAAGCATCAACACGGCGCTGGGAAGGATGCGGTATGCGCTCATTAACCTGAGGAAGAAACTAGAAAAAAACAATATAGCCTATGACCAAAACCTTTACTCAGATTGACATTTTAAAATTCTATTACAACGAAGTAACAGAAACAGAAAAAAAAGAAATCGAAACCGCCCTCTTATGGGACAACAGCCTGGCAGATTATTACCAGGAGCTGATTGAAATGGAAGTGGCACTTGACAAGGTTAAGAAGCAGCCTTCCGAAAGATGCATCGAAAACATCCTGAATTATTCCAGGACACATTCTATGCAAACGGTTTAAGAAAATTCAACCCTCCGTCCCGATAGCTATCGGGACGGAGGGTTTTTTTATTTTTTCCCTTCTTTTGTCATCCTGAGCGTAGCGAAGGATCTTGTTGTTTAAATGCACTGCCCCATGAAAATTTTTGAAAATATTGAAGGCTCTGCAGATTAATTAACAAGTTTCCTCCTGAATGACAATTTCTTATTTTAGCACTGCAATTGTTACTACAATGACACGCCAGGAACGTTACAACAGATTTCTCGACTACTTCAGCAAGCATTCTCCCGAGCCGGAAACCGAATTGGTTTACTCAAATCCTTTTGAACTCCTGGTGGCAGTAATACTCAGCGCACAGTGCACTGATAAAAGAGTAAACATGACCACTCCTGCAATCTTCAGGGATTTCCCTACGCCGGAAGCTTTATCAAGGAGAAGCGCGCAAGAAATTTTTCCATATATCAAGAGTATTTCCTTTCCCAATAATAAAGCGAAACATCTTGCCGGTATGGCACGGATGCTGGTGGAAAATTATAACAGCGAAGTGCCCGCCGATGTGGAAGAATTGCAGAAGCTTCCAGGAGTGGGAAGAAAAACGGCTAATGTAATTGCCTCTGTTGTGCACAAGCAGCCAAAAATGGCAGTGGACACGCATGTATTCCGTGTGTCTAAAAGAATCGGACTTGTAACAGAATCTGCATCAACCCCTCTCGAAGTAGAGAGACAACTGGTAAAATATATTCCGGAAGAATTAATTCATAAGAGTCATCACTGGATCATTTTACACGGAAGGTATATATGCGTGGCACGCAATCCCAAATGTGACATTTGCCCGATCACGGAGATATGTTCTTATTATAAGAAGGTTAGAAAGTTGAAAAGTTTAAAGGTTGAAAAGTTTTAAGGTTACGATTATCAAACTTTATCACTTTAGAACCTTCTAACTATTAAACTACTCATAAAACTCCCTCAATATTCCCTTCTGCCTTACTATATCTTTAATCTCCCTGAATCTTACTTTTAATTCCACATCATAGTAATCTTCCGCATTAGGATATTTTTCATCGATTTTAAAAATAATTCCTTCATTGGTAATAATAAATTTATTAGGATCGATAATGAGAGAGTCCCTGTTAATTCTTTTTGAAAGTATCAGCTTTTTCTCTGCAGCTCTCTTCCTGGTGATACGGTTTATGTCAACCAGGTAGTCGCCGGTGCTGAAAATTTCCGCCAGCGTAATTTGCCTCAGAGAGTTTCCTTCGATCAGGTAAGTTTTGTAGTTATCATTCACCTTATGCTGATTGTTGATGCTGATCTCTTTATAGTTGTTAAGCGTCACAGTATTTTTGGTTACTCCCAGAATTTCCATACCAAGTCCCCAGTAAAATTTTTTTGAGGCCGGAATATTTATTCCTTCGCCAAGCATTACCACGAGGTCCTGATCATTATTATCCTGCTTAAGCAATTCTTCTTTTGATCTTAAAATATAATTATTAACTATTTGCAATGTTTTATCATCCGGATACATTGCTAAAAGATCAAAAGAGATTTCGTCTATACCTTTAATATCATTATAACTGAAAGATGTGATCCATGCGTCGTTGATCTTCCTGCTATTGGTCGAATCAGCAATATTTTTTAACATTTCATACCCACCGATTTTACCAGTTCTGTCTATGATTTTCCAGCCCTGCTTGTCTTTCACAAAAGCATATCCAGAAATAAATGATGTTTTGATGGAGAATGCTGCGGGAGCAATTTTCTTTCCCTGTACATCCATTAAGCCCCACAAGGTATCGCTTTTAAAAAAATATAAACCATTCTCTTCCTTTTTGATATCATCATATTTTATGGGAACAACAGCTTTTCCGGTTTCATTAATTACTCCCGCCTTACCGTCTTTTTCTACCACAGCAACCCCTTCGTCGAAAACAGAAGCTGTATCAAGTTTTACGGATAATTTTTTGCCTGCCTTGTTAATGATTTTCCAATCTTCATTTTTATCTTTTGCAAACCAGCATTTACAGTCTTCGTCAAATGCTGCGATATTATGATATATAGTGTCTACTACGATTTTTCCCGATTCCTTAGCTACACCAATTTTATTGGTTTTGGTTTTAAGATAAATATAGCCGTCCCAGGCAAAATTTAATTTTGATGTATTAGTGCTTTTATATAAATCATTTAAAGTAAGAATGTCTGCATAATGAATAGGCACCGTGAGATTGGTTGTACTGTCCATAATACCCGCACCAATATTATCTTTTACAATGGCATATCCATTCACCGTTGGGGTAATGCTATTGTAAACCGGCATAATAAGAATCTTTCCATCTTTGTTAGCGATACCACATCTGGTGCCTGAATTCCCCTTGATACAAAAAATAGTTTTATCATGAACGAATTTGAACATTTCATTTAATTTAATTTTCTGCAGCTTTCTCAAATCGTGCAAGCCAAACAGGTCTTTATGCACAAACTTAAAAAGGTAATCTCCTTCGATCATAGCCATATCATAATCGGGTTTCATCACTACCGTTCCCGAATCATTTACCACACCATAATGCTCTTTCAATTTGAATACTGAAAATTTGAAATACTTCTGATAGCTTCCATAAAACCTGTTATACGACTCTCCGAATTCTTCTATGCTTTCATTTTCCAAAGGCAAAACGACTTCCAGTTTTTCATTTATCAAACCGTAAAGGTTATTCTTTTTCACAATGCTTATTCCTTTTTCATTGAATGGACTGATAAGATCATATTCTGCCCAGGTAAGTTCTTTCCCATCGTAATTCATTATACCATATTTATTATTTTTCTTATACAGAATAATCTCTTTTCTCATCTGAAGAATACTGTCATAGTCGCATCTGCCGATTTTTTTTCCTGAAGTATCGTACACGCATTCCAGGTTCTCTTTCCTGCTTACATAACCATATGGCCTGATATCCCATATGGCTCCCCCTTCGATCTCTATAAATTTTTTTCCTTTTTTATTGATAAAACCCTGTGACTTTCCTGAGTTAAAAAAAGCCAGGTCATTTTCAAACGCGAGTTCATATTTGGAAAGCGGCGCTATATAATTTCCTGAAGTGTCCCAATATCCATACAACTCATCCTGCAAAAGAATGGCGCTTCCCTTTTCCGGGTCATAATAAACATAGGAGAAGCCTCCTTTAAGTAACACATCGCCTTTCTGATTCAATATCCCGGAAGTATCTCCTCTGGTAAAAAAATAAAATTTTTCCCCTTCTAAAACTTCAAACTGAAGCGGCACGATGAATTTTCCTTTTTTATTTATAATTCCAAACAGCTCATTTTTAGAAACAATTGCCCGGTCTTTTTTAAACTCTTCCACCGATTCAAATTCCGGCTTGATCTGCCACTCAGAAGTGTTAAGATTTTTGTATCCATAAAGATTGGTAAGACTATCTTTTTCAGGTATTAAAATTTGTGCAAATGAAAAAGTAGAAATGAAAAAGCAACAGAATAGGATAAAATAAAGCTTATAAGAATTCATCATTTATTATTGGAATTTGAGAATAAGAGTAATCTATGGTAATACGTGAAAATTACCAAGGAGATAAAATATTTAATAAAAAGGTTACCAAATTCTCCACAAAAGTATTTAACGAAAATAAAAATCAAGTTCCTCGCCATCTATATTGTTAAAAACATAAAAAAATCGTATTTTACTAAGGTTTTACTGATAACGTTTTTCCCAATTCATTAAGAATTACTTCCGGAAAGACAGCATTGAATGAAAATACTTTACCTACATCAATATTTCAAAACCCCTGCAGATGGCGGCGCTATCCGTTCCTATTACCTGGCAAAAGGCCTGGTGGACAGGGGATATGAAGTAGAGATGATTACCTCATCCAATGACAAAAAAGATAAAACCGTTACAATTGAGGGAATAACAGTCCACTATCTTTCTGTCTATTATGACAATAGGCTTGGATTTATAGGAAGAAGTCTTTCTTTCCTAAAGTTCGTAAAAAAGGCATTTAAAAAAGCTGCTGCTATTAAAAATGTGGACCTGTGTTATGCTACTTCTACTCCATTAACTATCGGCCTGATTGCTTTAAAACTAAAAAAGCAATTCAATATTCCCTATTATTTTGAGGTAAGAGATCTCTGGCCTGAGGCCCCGATACAGATGGGCGCCATTAAAAACCGGTTTATAAAAAATTATCTGTTTGGCCTCGAAAGGAAAATTTATGAAAATGCCCAGAAGGTAATTGCTTTATCCCCTGGAATCAGAGACGGCATAGAAAAAATTATTCCGAATAAGCCAATTAATATTCTTCCCAATATTTCCGATTGCGCTTTTTTTCATCCGGAAACAAAAAGTGATGCATTGGAGAAAAAATTCAATGTGAAAAATAAATTTGTCGTGAGCTATTTCGGAGCGATAGGTAAAGTCAATCATTTGGAATATTTCATTGACATCATAAAAAAATGCCAGGACCAGAAATTAAATCGGATTCATTTTCTCATTGCAGGCAAAGGATCTGAATTAAGCAGAATTGAGAATCTTGCCAGAAGCCTTAAATTAAACAATGTTTCCTTTTTGGGATTTCTTGATAAGAACGGCATAAAGGAAATCCTGAATGTTACAGACGCTACATATATATCTTTCGCCGATAAACCAATTCTTGAAACCAACAGTCCGAATAAATTTTTCGACGGAATAGCCGCAGGAAAGTTATGTATAGTTAATTCCAAAGGATGGATCATGAATATGCTGGAAGAAAAGCAATGCGGCTTTTATGCAGATCCTTATCAGCCTGATGATTTCATTCAAAAAATACTTCCTTTTACAAAAGACAGCAGTCGGCTATTGTTGTGTCAGACCAATGCACGTAAGCTTGCTGAAACCTATTTCAGCAGGGAAGTTCAGGTAGAAAAATTTGCAAGGTTATTCAGTAATGAAGAAAAGCTTCAACCTATTTTACCTTCGGTTTATACTTTGACAGCTTAAAGATTTTTTTTGAATCTGTATCTTTCATTAACTGTTCTAAAGTAATCTCCGGATACTTTTCCATATAAGTTTTAACAATCTGCCATCCCAGATATCTTCCTATTCGTCCCGGGCACTTATCTCCGATCACGGCAACTTTAGGCGATTCCCCTACAAATCTTTTGGAGTTGTCCTCGTCAGTTTTATAAAATAGCTGATGCTCGATAAAATACGCCCAGATGATGTCTGCATTTTTCTGAACATCTTCAATCTGCTGCGAGGTATAGCCTATCACGATGCTATCGGGCAGGCAAGGCATAGTTCTCTCTAAAAAGTAATGCGCTTTCCCCCATTTGATCATTTCGCCGAGAAGCGTTTTATCATTCAGATCATATTCTACAAAATCTTCCTGTGCCAGCCTCAGCGCAACGCTGGGAACAATATAATAAGGCTCTCGCCTCTGCAGCATGTAATTATATTCTCCCTGAGGTCTGATCTTTGATTTGCTGCCGTAAAAATAATCTATCCCGATCACTACGATACTGTCTTCTATGATTACATCCCATACGCCATATTTTGGTTCAGGCAGGGTGGATACAATAGTATACACCTGGGGAACATGATAAGAAGGAAAATAATACTTTATATGTTTAAACAGATCATTAATGGAAGATTCGAGATCGGGAAAATTATTATTGATCCTTTCGCCTTCTTTAGAAAACTCCTTCAGAGCCGGGTTCGTATAAATCTGGAATAATAGATTGCTATGGTCGGCATCTCCGGGCGGAACAGAGAAATATTGTTTTGATAATAAAGGGTATTGTGAAAGTATTTTTTGATAATCCTGAGGTGTTTTCGCTTTAAACAGACTTTCTTCAAGTCTTACCAACTTAACATTAGCATCAATTTTGCTTGTATCTACTACATTTTCACAATCATCCTGCGTACAGGAAAACAGACAAAAAATAATAGCCAGAGAAATTACTAATTGTTTCATTTTATTATATTTACCCAAAATTAAACCTTAAACTATGAAAAAGATACTTTTATTATTAGTTGTATCGGCTTTTTCTTTTACTGCCTTTTCACAAGTAAAAGTCGGTCTGCGCATCGCTCCCGGTTTATCCCTTAACAGCGTGGCTGATAAGACATCCAGCGACTCAATCAAATATTCAAAAAACGGTGCGGGTCTTGCATTTAGTGCCGGAGTAAATTTAGACATTTTCTTCAGTGACAATTATGCGCTTATGGTAGGCGCCTGGTATACTACCAGAACTGCAGGATTGAAACTTCAATCTTCTTTCAGCAGTATGAACTTTACACAGACCATGAAAGTGAACCTTCAATACATTCAGTTTCCCTTGGCTTTAAAGGTGTATACTAATGAACTGGCCACCAATATGAAATTAAATTTTACTTTAGGAGGTACTCTCGATCTTAAAATTGCTGAGAAGCTGAAAGACAGCGATCCGACAATTGATGAATATAAAAAGATTTTTCAGCCAATGAATATTGGCGTATTGGTAGGCAGTGGAGTGGAATACCAAACAGGAGGTTCTGTGATTTTATTCGGAGGAATATATTATAACAGAGGTTTACTTGGCCAATTGAAAAACACTGATGATTTTAAAGCTAAAGATGCTGCCAAGTATGGCCTTAGCGCTATAAGTCTTGAACTGGGTGCGAAATTCTAAACAATGTTAGAACCATAATGTCTGGACAGGATTTATGGGATTAAAAGATCAACATGATTATTAAAACAAAAAACCCTCAAAATTTTGAGGGTTTTTTGTTTTAAAGATATAGATTGGAATTATTTTCCAATAAGTGGAGCTCCATAGGTAAAAACAATAAAGTCAATATTAACTTCGGCAGATTGTCCGCCTGTATTGGTCAATATTCCAAAATCAAGATAGGAAATCATATAAGTATCAGATATTGTATTATTATATATATTTTTAAAATCCGATAATTTATAGTTTACAACTTTCCAATTATTTCCTATAAGGCTGATGCTCTTTGTATATTGTTGCCCAGAATATCCCACAGTAGCTGTTAAACTAGTATTTGTATTGCCACCATTATGGACAAGCATATTAAAATATATACTATCAGGATCATTGCTCGGAAGAGATCCTAGATTAATTGTTCCATATGCTCCTCCGAGAAAACTACTAGTGCCTGTTGTTCCTTTAAGAATCATATATGTGCTTCCCTGAAGAGGCAATAAAGGGTTCGTTTTTAAACCAAATTCAGTAATTACAGCGGGTGAAGTATAGTAGGAGCTCCATCCGGTCATATTATATCCATTATATGTAAAAGAATTATTAACCATTCCATTCCCTTCAAAATCTGATACTGATACTCCATCATGATTATTAAAATTTACCGGATTAGAAATCGTTATACTTTTTGTAATGGTATCTCCACATGGTGATTTAAATTTTATAACTACATTTTCATCCTGAAAAAACGGAAGACTGTCAGGCGTTCCTCTCCAGTCAATGTGTACACTATCGCCTGTACCGCTGTATGTTTTTATTGCACCTGATGTTTGACCTTTGATAATGATAGACCAGGACTTAGCCTGCCCAAACTTTGCGCGCATTGTCAGATTAGCAGCAGAAAAATTTACAGAAGTGCCCGACAGTTGAAAAGGCAGTATAATGCAAGGAATAGATGGGCCAGGTGGATCATGTTCTTTTTTCTTGCATGAAAGAACACAAAAAATAGTTAAGGGCAATATAGCCTTAAAAAAATAATTTCTCATATCTGAAAAATTTAGCATAAATACAAGTTACTAAATATTTCAAAATCAAAAATTGCATTTGAATAAAAAGCCCTGCATATCATTGCAGGGCTTTTATTTATCATGTTAATCTTTTAATCAGAAAAATCAGCGGTCTCAGACGATTTCTATCTCCTCTCCCAGCTGATTCAAAAATTTATATTGTGTAACTCCGAGAGAAGTATCCTTTTCAATATGCACCCACTTCTTATATTTTAAATACCATTTCACTCTTCGCGAAATAAAACCTTGTGTAAAATAGGCATGAAGATATGGGTGCGCTACTATCGCTACCTTCTTTTCATTCTGTTTATTAAAGATATATTCAAGGTTGGTTTCAATCATGTCAGAGACCAGAATGCTTGCCGTGATCTTTCCTGTGCCGTTGCAGGTCGGACAGGTCTCCATGGTTGCAATATTCATCTCAGGTCTTACACGCTGCCTGGTGATCTGCATCAGTCCGAATTTGGAAAGAGGAAGAATTACAAACTTGGATCTTTCATCTTTCATCTCTTCCTTCATCCTCTCATAGATGATTCTCCTGTTGTCTGATTTTTTCATATCGATAAAATCAACAACTATAATTCCGCCCATATCACGAAGCCTCAGTTGCCGCGCAATTTCTTTCGCCGCTTCTATATTTACATTGAGCGCCGTCTGTTCCTGATCTGTCTCTGTGTTGGATTTGTTTCCACTGTTCACATCAATCACATGCAGCGCCTCGGTATGTTCAATAATAAGATATCCTCCTCCGGGAAGACTTACTGATTTTCCGAATAAGGATTTTAATTGTTTCTCTATCCCTGCAACTTCAAACAGTTTTGTTTTACCCTGATGAAGTTTTAGAATTTTTTCTTTATCAGGAGCAATAGATCTTATATATGATTTGATCTCATCGTAAATCTCTTTCGTATCAACCGTTACTGAATCGAAGCTTTCATTGAGCATGTCGCGAAGAATGGAAGAAGCCCTGTCCAGTTCTCCTATTACCCGATCCCTTGGCTTTGCTGTCTTTAATACTTTAAAACCATCTTCCCACTTCTTCACCAGGTTTCTTAAATCTTTATCAAGTTCTGCCACATCTTTTCCTTCTGCTACCGTCCTGATAATGATTCCCATTTTATCAGGCTTTATAGATGTTAAAAGTCTGACAAGTCTTTGTCTTTCTTCCTTTTGAACTATTTTTTTGGAAACACTGATTACATTAGAGAATGGTACAAGCACAATATATCTTCCGGCAATTGACAGCTCACATGAAAGACGTGGGCCTTTGCTCGAGATTGGCTCTTTTACAACTTGTACAAGTATCTGCTGATTTTTAGAAAGCACCTGACTGATTTTCCCATTCTTGTCAATGTCTTTCTCTAATGCAAACTGATTTAACCTCGGGCTTGACTTGGGATTATTAGACCTTACCAGCTTTACATATTTAAGAAGAGATCTTATCTGAGGACCCAGATCCAGGTAATGAAGGAATGCATCTTTTTCATAGCCAATATCTATGAAGGCGGCATTTAAACCCGGCACTACTTTTTTTACTGTGCCAAGGTAAATGTCTCCCACGGTAAATCGTTGTGCATTATCTTCATAATGACACTCGACTAACCTTCTGTCTTTTAAAAGGGCAATCCGCTCACCCTTTTGAGTAGAATTGATGAATAATTCTGTACTCAACCCGTGAAGTGTTTTAAAAAATAAACATTATTTAAACTTAGCCCGAATAATTCGGGCTATTAAGAAAGGAAAGAAAAATTACTTTTTCTTATGTCTATTTTTTCTTAGGCGTTTCTTTCTTTTGTGGGTTGCAATCTTGTGTCTTTTTCTTTTTCTACCGCAAGGCATTATCGTAATATTTTAATGTTTTTAATTATTTTATTTCTTTTAAATAACCGTCAACTGTGGCAATCACCTGAGGATCCTGACTGAGAGACTTTGCTTTCAGAAAATATTCCTTTGCCTTCGCATCTTTCTTCAACTGAAGATAACTGTATCCGAGCCAGAAATTTGCTTCAAGATGATCAGGGTTTTTCTTCAGCATTGCCTCAAATCTTTCCACCGCTTTATCAAATTGCTGGGTCTGAATAGATGCAGTTCCCAATGCAAATAAGGCTTCTTCATGCTGAGGATCCTTCTCTAAAACTTCTTTCAACTGCCGGATCCCCATCATTGTTTGCTCTGTACCTATATATGTCTTGCCGATTTTGGCCTTCACATCCAGGTTTTCCGGTTCTCTCTTCAGAGCGATATTGTACTGTTCTCTGGCTTTTTCTCCCAATTTCAGCCTTTTCTGATCTTCAATGGAATATATAGAGGCCTCAAAATATGCGTCCCCTGCTTTTATGAAGTTGCCGGTCTCAGGCTTTAACACCGCAATTTCAGCCAAATACTTCGCAGAACTATCGAATTTCTGGAAATTTCGAAATATGGCCGCTAAAGAGTCTGCAAATTTAACCTTTTTTTCTTTATCCGAAACAGATAAGAAGTTCTTTGTTAAATCCTTAAGCTTTTTAAGGTCAGAATCGGGAATCTGTGAAGAGTGAGTCTCTTCTTTCGTTGCCTTGTTTGTGGCCGCTGTTTTAGGGGTTTCTTCCCTTCTATCGTCCTTCACTATATATTTTGGAAGGTTAAAAAGAAAAACCACAGTAATTATTGCTATTACTAGAATAATAATCTGTGATTTTAGCATTTCTTATGGAGATTAAATTCTGAAAAAACTCAGAATTACATTTTTGGACTAGGTGCAGCCGGCTTGCTTTTTACCTTTTTGCTTGTCTTTATTTTCTCAATAAAAACTTTAGCAGGCTTAAAACTAGGAATATAATGTTCGTCAATGATAATGGCGGTATTCTTAGATATATTTCTGGCAACCTTTCTGGCGCGCTTCTTATTGATGAAACTGCCAAAGCCTCTAACATAAATATTCTCGCCCTCTGCCATTGAACTCTTAATAACATTGAAAAACGCTTCAACTGTAGTTGAAACATCAGACTTATCAATTCCTGTCTTTTCGGCTATCTGTGCAATTACTTCTGCTTTTGTCACTTTATATAATATTTAATTGATACAAAATTGTTTTTTAATAGGGATCACAAATTTAGATTGCATTTTTTTAATTTAAAAATAAATTTAGAAAATATAATAGGTATTTATGCGCCTATTTGTTAAATTATATTACACATAACATATCTTTTTTTTAACTTTTCATCTAATAACGATCAAGTGAAGGAAAAATTTTTTGTGGTTGAACTGTTAAAATGGTACAGTATCCATAAACGAGATCTTCCCTGGCGGGAAAGTACTGACCCGTATCACATCTGGTTGTCAGAAATTATTCTTCAGCAGACTCGGGTGAACCAGGGTTTACCTTACTACCTGAAATTTATCAGGTCTTATCCTACTATAAAATCTTTAGCGAACGCACCAGAGCAGGAAGTTTTAAGATTGTGGCAAGGTCTCGGTTATTATTCCAGAGCAAGAAACCTGCATTATAGTGCGAAAAAACTTTTAAGTGAAAACGATGGCATATTACCGCGTACGTATAAAGAGCTTCTTCTTGTAAAAGGCATAGGTAAATATACAGCTGCAGCCATCGCCTCTTTTGCCTATAAAGAAAAAGTCGCTGTAGTCGATGGTAATGTTTTCAGAGTGCTTGCAAGGATTTTTGGTATCGATAAAGATATTATGGACCCTGCTGGCATCAAAGAATTTTATAAGCTTGCAGAATTACTTTTGCCGGATAAAAATCATCATATATACAATCAGGCAATCATGGAATTCGGTGCGCTCCATTGTACACCTGCTGCACCCGGATGCGATGAATGTATTTTTAAAAAAATGTGTTTTGCATACAAACATGACTTGCAATCAAAGCTTCCGGTAAAATCAAAAAAGGTAAAAAAGAAAACCAGGTATTTTAATTACCTGTGCATACGGCATAAAAATAAATTCCTTATGAAGGAACGCGATGGTAAAGATATCTGGAAGGGCTTATTTGAATTTCCACTCATGGAAGACAAAAAGGAAAAAGATCATGATGAAATAATTGAAAGATTCAATAAAACAGAAATTAGTGTCGACCAGGAATCAAAGGTGTTCAAACATATTCTTACACACCAAACCATTTACTCAAAATTTTATGTAATTAGTATTAAAGAATTGGGAGATTTCAATAAAATCTTAAAAGATTCTAAGTGCAAGCCTTATAATCAGCATGAAATTAAGAAACTCCCCAAGTCTATGTTGATAAATAAATTTTTGGAGGAATACATTTTTGTATAATTTTGGACTGTAAAATAATTTTTAACTTAAACATTATCTAGCTATGGCAGGAATTAACAAAGTAATTTTAGTAGGCAATCTTGGAAAAGATCCCGAAATCAGAACGATGGAAAGCGGAAGAAAAGTAGCAAACTTTTCTCTGGCCACCACTGAATCGTACAAAGACAAAAACGGAGAAAGAGTAGACCAGACTGAGTGGCATAACATTGTTTTCTGGGGACCAATTGCCGAAGTAATCGAAAAGTATCTGAAAAAAGGAAGTCAGATATATGTGGAAGGGAAAATCAGAACCCGTTCTTACGAAGATAAAGAAGGCAATAAAAAATACATCACCGAAATACTCGGCGATAAAATGACAATGCTTGGAGGAGGCTCTAAAAGCAGCGAAAGCACTCCCAATACTAATGGAAAATCTGCACAGCCGGTAGGCCAGACCTTCGCAGCAGATCAGGATGATGACCTTCCTTTCTAAATAAAATTTAATTAAGAAGTGAAAAGCTGCCCCGTTGGGGCAGCTTTTTTTTGTTTTATATGAAAGAAATTCTTTTTATTATTTTTACGTTATTAATGGGCCATAACATTTAATTAGCCCATGCCTTAAGGCATGGGCTAATTAAATGTTCGATATTCAAACCATACTCCATGAAAACTCTTTTATCCAGTTTTATAATATGCAGTTTGCTCCTTGCCGGATGTTCCGATGATTTTTCTCCAAAACCAAAAGGATTTAACAGAATTGATCTTCCGCCTCATCAATATAAACAGCTGGAAGATACTCATCCTTATAGCTTCGAATATTCTGCACATGCAGAAGTCTTAAAAGATACTTCTTATATAGCCGAACCGCACTGGATAGACATATGGTATCCGCAATTCCGGGCAAACATCCAGATCACCTACAAGAATATCAAAAAAGAGAAAAAGACTCTGGCAGAGCTTATCAATGATTCTTACAAATTAAAAGATGGCCATAATAAAAAAGCCTATGCCATTGATGAAAAAATTGTAAAAGCAGATAATGGAAAAGTTGCCACTGTTTTTCAACTGGAAGGAGAAGTCCCAAGTCAGTTTCAGTTTTATGTAACAGATTCTACAGATAATTATCTCAGAGCCGTCTTATATTTCCGTACCGCACTCAAGAATGATTCTCTTGCTCCCGTTATTAATTATATGAAGGACGACATGATGCATATACTGGAAACGCTGGAGTGGAAAGAAGAAAAAAGGCAATAGGCAGTTGACAATTGGCAATAGAAAAAAATTATATAAATTCGGCATATAATATATTGATAATAATTTTTGATGCGGTTTACTGCTAATTGCCCACTGCCTATTGCCAACTATGTCAAAGTTCTTCGAAACAAAAATAGAATTCCTCAAAGGCATAGGTCCGCAGAAAGCTTCTTCCCTCAATACCGAACTCAGAATTTTTACCTTCGGCGATCTCATACAGCATTACCCATTCCGGTACGAAGACCGCTCACAATTTTATAAAATAAAAGATTTATCGGATGAATTATCTGCCGTACAGATCAAAGGCCAGATCAAATCTGTTACAGCAGTAACCAAAGGAAAAAAAAGGATTGTTGCCACTTTCGCCGACGATACAGGAACCATGGAGCTGATATGGTTCCAGGGATTTAAATGGATCGCAAAAAGCTTAAAGACCAATGTAGATCTCATTGTTTACGGTAAGCCCAATCTGTATGGAAGGAAGTTCAGCATTGCGCATCCTGAAATAGAGCTTCCTACAGAGTCAGTGCTGACAAAGGGGTTACAGCCTGTTTACAATACCACTGAAAAATTAAAAAATAAATTTCTCGACAGCAAGGCCATCGGCAAACACATGCAGACCTTGCTGGAAACTGCACCGCAGCACATCACTGAAACGCTTCCCGATTATTTAATTCAAAAATTCAAACTCATTTCAAAAAGAGAAGCAGTAGTCAATATACATTTTCCAAAAAATCAGAAACTGCTGGATGAAGCAAAAAGAAGGTTGAAGTTTGAAGAGCTGTTTTACGTGCAACTGAAATTGTTAAAATTAAAAGTTACACGGAAGAGAGATTACCAAGGGATGGTTTTTAAAAATATTCCGACACTAAATAATTTTTATAACGAACACCTTCCCTTTGAGCTGACCAATGCACAGAAAAAAGTAATAAGAGAAATCTATAAAGATCTCTGCTCGGGCAAACAAATGAACAGGCTCCTGCAGGGAGATGTGGGCAGCGGAAAAACCATAGTAGCATTTATCTGCATGCTTATGGCCATTGATAACGGCGCACAGGGATGCCTGATGGCGCCTACAGAAATTCTTGCCGACCAGCATTATAAAGGATTAAAAGAGTTTGCAGACAAACTTAATATTTCCATTTCCCTTTTACGGGGATCCACCAAACAGAAAGAAAGAAAAATCATCCACGAGCAACTGGAGTCGGGAGAATTAAAAATCATTATCGGAACTCATGCTTTAATTGAAGACGTAGTGAAGTTTAATAATCTTGGTTTATGCATTATTGATGAGCAGCACCGTTTTGGTGTTGCTCAGAGAGCAAAGCTCTGGAAAAAAAATACCGGTACTCCGCCGCATGTATTGGTGATGACCGCTACACCTATTCCGCGCACATTGGCTATGACCCTGTATGGAGATCTCGATGTTTCTGTAATTGATGAATTGCCTGCCGGAAGAAAGCCTATAAAAACTATTCACCAATATGATAAAAACCGCCTGAAGATATTTGGCTTTATGAAAGAACAGATAGAGCTGGGCAGGCAGGTTTATATAGTATATCCCCTGATAGAAGAATCAGAGATGGTTGACTTTAAAAATCTTATGGATGGATATGAAAGCATCAGCCGTGCATTTCCCGAGTATCAGATAAGCATTGTACATGGAAAAATGAAACCCGATGCCAAGGAATTTGAAATGTCGAGGTTTTTGAAAAATGAAACACAGATCATGGTGGCTACTACGGTAATTGAGGTAGGAGTAAATGTGCCCAATGCTTCTGTCATGATCATTGAGAATGCAGAACGTTTCGGACTATCACAACTGCATCAGTTGAGAGGAAGAGTCGGAAGAGGCGCTGATCAGTCTTATTGCATTCTTATGACCGACTTTAAGATCAGCAGGGAAAGTAAAACGAGAATAGAAACTATGGTAAGAACCAACAACGGTTTTGAGATTGCCGATGTTGATTTAAAATTACGCGGGCCGGGTGACCTGGCAGGAACTCAGCAAAGCGGTGTACTCGATCTGCTTGTATCGGATCTCTCTCAGGATGCAGCCATACTCCAGGCATCAAGAGATGTTGCCACGGAAATTCTTGAAGAAGATCCTTCCCTCGACTTGCCTAAGAATAAAAACATTAAAATGCATATTGAATCTCTCAGCAAGACTGCCGTGAACTGGAGCCGGATCAGTTGATCTGAATAACAGTTATTCCAATGTCACTTTAAAAAATTTATGAATGCTGTATTTCTGACCAAACAGGAATACATTATTTCCATCAACCGGCATAGTCAGCTTCGGCCGGATGACAACTTTGGTTTCCTCCGAAAG